>JAGQWV010000637.1 GCA_020437045.1 Saprospiraceae bacterium
CGAATGCCATTCTTGATATCTCCGTATTTCGTAGAAAACCAGATAAACAGTGGTTTACCGACAATATGATCTTCAGGCACATATCCCCATACACGTGAGTCTTCTGAATTATGCCGATTATCACCCATCATCCAATAATAATCCATCTGAAAGGTATAGCTATCGGCTGGAGTTCCATTGATATAGATTTTATCACCATCTATTTTGAGATCATTTTTTTCGTAGGTCTCAATAATCCGTCGGTAGGGGGCAATCGTTGCTGGTGTTATGGACACTGTGGCTCCTTTTTTAGGTATGTACAGAGGGCCATAGTTATCTACAGACCATCCGGCATTGATGTTTGGATCATACGGAAACAAGTCTCGGGCTCGCTGAGGTAGAAGTTCAACGGTTACATTGCCCATGCCCCGGATCTTATCGACCTGATCCTGGCTGAGCATGAAGATATTATTGCCAGGACTATCGGAAATGTTGACGTCCCATTCCTGCAACTTCTTGATATTTAATGGGCCTTCCGACCGGATAATATAAGCAAATTGCATTTTGGTCGGATTGTCAGCAGCTACTCCATTGATGTAGACCTGTCGGTCGACAATCTTAAGACTGTCACCCGGCAGACCGATGCATCGTTTGATGTAGTGATCCATTTTGTCCATCGGTCGGGTTACAATCTCCTGCTGGATATCGGAAGTTCGGGCTACCCCTTGTCTCTTAATATCATAGACACTATATGTGCGTCCTGGAGTGATGACAACACTATCGCCCTCTGGGTAGTTGAATACCACAGGATCATTATGATCAATTTTTTCCAGCGCCGGAAGACGAAAATATTTCAGACTTGGTTTTTCCAGATAGGATTCCGTATCAAAAAAAGGAATCCGGTTATGCAGTAATGGAATCATAGCAATAGTCATCGGCATACGCACCCCATAATGCATTTTACTGACACACAGAAAGTCTCCAACAAGCAGGGATCCCTCCATGGAGCTGGTTGGGATCTTGTACATTTCGATGAGAAACATCCGGATAAAGGCGGCAGCAAAAACCGCAAAAATGATCGACTCCGTCCATTCACGAGCAGCTCCTTTTTGATAAGGATTATTGGCCTGAAGTTTCTTGAATTGGGTTTGATTATTCGACTTTCGGGCAGTTTCGAGTTTTTCTTTGTAAGCTCTTTCAGCCACCAAAATTGGTCCCTCATAAGTCTCCTCCGGTTTAAAACCCAGGTAAGCAAAGGTAATTGGGGCAAAGACTACCGCCACAAACGAATGCCAGAATTTATGGAGGCCAAAAGATCGAACGAGATCAATAGCCAGGGCGGCAAAAATGAAAATATTCACAATGGGAAAAAGCATCCAGGCTGCATAGGCTGGTTTGCGCCCCACAATTTCTGACCAAACCACAAAGTTGTATCCCGGAACCAATGCCTGCCAGCCTGGTCTTCCGGCCTTCTCAAATACTTTGTATAAGCTAATGCTTACCAAGATATAGAGGATCAGAAGAAATACTGAAAAACTCACTTATAGATTGATTTTTATCCTGATTTTTTAATCGATGCAAATATAACCGAATTTGCTACAGTACCTCTGTTAGCATCTTGTTAATGTGTATCCAGTGGGCTGAGATTATCGACAGAGACCTTAAAATCATCTATAAAGTGTATCAGCGAGTAAAAAGAAAAAGGCTCACGACCATTATCAATCGCGAGCCTTCTATCAATTTTTTAGACTATATCTGTGATTAAGATATCCTTAACTTAGTTGAGTTTGAAGGTTGATTTTCCAGCTAAATAGCCCTTATTATAAACCTCCACAGCATATAGACCTTTTTCAAGTTCATTATCCGACTGCCAACTTAGACAGCTCATCGCATCGGTACCTGTGTACATTAATTCTTTAGATTTCGTGAAGGCGACTTCATCTCCGCTCTCTACGTTTGTCAAGACACCACTTCCCAGGTTCTCCACTTGAATGGTTTCACCAGTTGGATTGATGATTCGGATGTAGAACTCTTCATTACCCGGATCAGATACCGCATTTTCATTGGCTTTAAAACAAATTTTCAATAGATCAACATTGCGCGCAGATCCTTTCTTAACCTCTTTGCCACTGGATTTAAGCTTGTATCCCTGTACATCGATATCGGTCACATTAATTACCGAAGCACGGGTTACTTTTTTACTTAGCATTTCCTTTTCTTCTGTAAGACCTTCCTTTTCTTCAATCAAAGCGGCCTTAACAGTTAGTAATTCATCGTTCATTTGTCGCTGGCTGCTCACTTCTTCCGTCAGAATGTCTTTTTCTTCCGTCAGTTTTTGATTATTTGCAGCAAGTACCTGATTTTCTTCCCGGAGTTTGGTCAGTTCAACAAGAGCTGATTCGGCTTGTTCTTTCAACATTTTGATTTCTTCACGTGCTGCTGCAAGATTCTTTTTAGAAGATATCAACCCCGTGATTTGATCCTTTTGTTTTTTCAGCTCTTCTTTCTGAGTCTCGATCATAGCATTCAATTCGGTGTTGTCACCCCTTAGTTCTTCGAGGTCGGCTAAAGCTTCGTAATATTCTTTCTCTAACTCCGCTTTGACCTGGGCAGCTTCGTCGATCTCCATTCGGTGCTTTTCGATCAACTTGTCTTGCTGCGTGTTGTTGTAGTACAACCAACCAATGATCCCAAGCAACGCCAATATGGTAATCGACGCGACCGCAATCAATTGGGTTTGCGAATTTTTTTGACTCATTTTTAAATCAATTTTGAAATTAGTTATAAATAAGGCTTTCGTAATAAACGTCAACCTCTGTATTTGATTGTAAATTGCTGGCAGAATTTTATTGCCTTCTGAACCAAATTCCTTATAATGATCGAAAATATAAAAATATATAATATATTATTTATTGATTTAGAAACAGTTAGCAATACATCCACTTTTTCCCAACTACATCCTCGTCTCCAGGAGCATTGGGCTAAGAAAGCTCAATTCGTCGATAGAAGTCGTAGTGAAGGGCCTTTAGAGGAGGAAGTGGTGGCGCAACTGTATCAGGATAAGGCTGCGATCTATGCTGAATTTGGTAAAATAGTGTGTATTTCTATCGGGTACCTGCATCGCACCACACAGGAATTTAGAATGAAGTCTTTTAGCGGTCATGATGAAAAACGCCTACTGCAGGAGTTTGTCGATTTAGTGTCCCGCTATTTTTACGATCCGGAAGAACATTTGATCTGTGGTCATAATATCCGAGAATTCGACATTCCTTATCTATGCCGCCGTCTGGTGGTTCACAGTCTCGAACTGCCATCGATTCTTAATTTAAGCGGCAAGAAGCCATGGGAAACCATGCATCTGATCGATACCATGCAATTATGGAAGTTTGGAGATTTTAAAAACTATACTTCCCTGGATTTGCTGGCCGCGGTCCTGGATATTGAGACTCCGAAAGATGATATCGATGGAAGTATGGTGGGGAGAGTTTATTGGGAAGATGGAGATCTCAATCGTATTGCCACATATTGTGAAAAGGATGTGGTCACGGTTGCTCAGGTACTACTTAAAATGAAGGGGGCTGATCTCATTGCTCCCGAAAAAATAGTGTCAGTCTAAATTGTACCATAATGCAGGATGATAATCAATAATCTTCTTGAATTGATGTTCTATTTCGAGGATCTGCTTCGGTATTATCCTCTGATATTTGGTTTTAGTGTAATTTGAATTGGCTTATTATCTTTGCCGCCATGAAACAACTAATTGCCCCGTCGCTGCTCGCTGCCGATTTTACCAATCTGGGTGCAGCGGTAGAAATGGTCAATAACAGTGAAGCCGATTGGCTCCATATTGATATCATGGATGGTGTCTTTGTGCCCAATATTTCTTATGGTTTCTCAGTAGTTGAGCCCGTTGGTAAACTGAGTAAGAAACCACTGGATGTCCACCTCATGATTGTCAATCCCGAAAAATATATTGAACGCTTCCGGGATGCAGGTGCAGAATACATTACGGTGCATTATGAAGCATGTCCTCATCTGCATAGTACGATTCAACAGATTAAAAGTTCCGGAGCCAAAGCCGCTGTGGCGATCAATCCACATACCCCGGTGCACTTGCTGTATGATGTTCTGGAAGATTTGGATATGGTGCTGATTATGTCGGTAAATCCTGGATTTGGTGGGCAGAAATTTATCTATCGGAGTTTGCATAAGATTCGTGAACTGAAGCATGAAATCATCAATAGAAACCTTGCTACCTTGATTGAAGTAGATGGAGGTATTGGGCTCCAGAATGCGGAGACTATTATTAAGGCGGGAGCGGATGCGCTGGTGGCCGGAAGTTCTATTTTTAAAGCAGAGAATCCTTCAGAGACAATCCATCGCCTGAAATCCCTGGGCAAGGATACCATTATTGTTTAATCCTCGTTTACCAAAAGACTAAATCGTCTGAATGCGATACACAGTTACTTTAGCTATCCTGATTTGTGGTTATTGCTCCCTAATGCATGCCCAGACGGCAACTGTCATTGGAACCATCGTTGATGCAGTCACAGAAAAACCGATTGAGGTTGTCACTGTATATGTAGAGGGTACGAGTAGGGCCGTTGAGTCGGATGAGAATGGTTTTTTTCAAATCTCCGTTACCGCCGATATCCCCAATGAGTTGGTTTTTACCCGCTTAGGATATAAGGTAACCAGTTTTCAGGTGGAGCCTCTCAAAAGTGGTGTATCTGTCCGGCTAAATGTTTTGCTGGCACCCATTCATTCTGAGCTGGAAGTGGTAGTGACCGAGAGCAGAGTTCAGGATATGGGCATGGTTAAGGAGGAAGTCGAAGAATTAAAGCTCCTCCCAACGACAACCGGTAATTTGGAGTCGGTTTTACCGCATATCGCCCTGGGAACCAGTGGAGGAACAGGGGGAGAGTTGAGCTCACAATACAATGTACGTGGTGGTAATTATGATGAGAACCTGGTCTATGTAAATGATTTCGAAATTTATCGACCACAATTGATTCGAGCGGGTCAGCAGGAAGGGCTTTCTTTTCCCAATATTGATTTGATCAGGAGCTTATCATTTTCTTCCGGAGGTTTTCAGTCGAAGTACGGCGATAAGTTATCATCCGTACTGGACATCAAGTACAAACGTCCGGACTCCACTGCAGCCAGCATTGGGATGAGCCTATTGGGAGGGTCTGCCCATCTGGAAGGAAGTAAACGTTTGGGTAAGGAAGAGTATCGTCGCTTTCGGTATCTGCTTGGCGCCCGCTATAAGACCAATGCCTATCTATTGGGCTCCCTGGATACCAAGGGAGAATATGTCCCCAACTTCTTTGATATTCAGGGGTATTTTACTTTTGATATCAGCCGGGATCTGCAATTGGGATTACTCGGTAATTTTAATGAAAGTGTATACAAGTTTCGTCCGGCAACCAGATCAACAGCCCTGGGCCTGATCGATTTTGCCCTCCAACTGACTTCCGAATTTGAAGGGGCGGAATTAGATGACTTTCAGACCGGATTGGGTGGAGTTTCCTTGACGTATCTGCCGGATCGAAAACATAATCCATATTTTCTGAAGTTACTCGCTTCAGTTTATCAGGCAGAGGAAAGTGAAAAATTTGACATCTTAGGAAATTACCGGCTGAGCCAGATTGAAACCTCCTTGGGTAGTGAGAATGCCGGTGAAGAGGTGTTTGTACTGGGAACAGGGGTACAACATCAGTATACGCGTAACTTCTTACAATCTACCGTGGCCAATATTGAACATCGGGGAGGATATGAGTTGCAGTTGACCGATGATCTGGAACTCACAAAAAGTCATTTTCTGGAATGGAGCGTCAAATATCAAATCGAAGATATATTCGATCGGATCAATGAGTGGGAACGACTGGACTCGGCCGGATATTCGTTGAATTTTAACGAGAACCAGGTTGAAGTTAAGAATGTCCTTAAAACCAGAAATAGCCTATACTCATCCCGGGTGTCCGGATTCTTCCAAAATACGTATACCTATTTAAGGCCAGAAGACCGGGAAATTCGGTTGACAGCAGGTGTTAGAGCGTCGTATTGGGACCTTAATAATGAGTTGATCGTTTCTCCCCGGGCACAATTACTGTACAAACCACTACGCTGGCAACGTGATGTATCTTTTAAATTGGCCAGTGGATATTATGCGCAGTCACCATTTTATCGCGAACTGCGCAGACCCGATGGGACCGTCAATACCGATTTGAAATCGCAAAAGTCTATCCATATTGTAGGTGGTATGACTCTGGATTTTGTTTCTAAAAATCGGCGTTCTACCAAGTTTAGAATGATCACTGAGGCATATTATAAGCATCTATGGGATCTGGTATCTTATGATATCGACAATGTACGCATTCGCTATTCCGGTGAGAATGATGCCAGGGGCTATGTAATGGGATTGGATATGCGTCTAAATGGTGAATTTGTAAAGGGTGCCGAGTCCTGGATCAATCTATCTTTTTTGTCTGCCAAAGAAGCACTGAATGGAGTGCAACATATCAAAATCTCCGAAGGGGGTAAGGATCGCAAGGAGGTAAATTACGTACCAAGACCTACCGATCAATTTATGACTTTGTCCGTTTTCTTTCAGGATCATCTGCGCCGAAATGAAAACTTAAAAATGCATTTCAATTTCACCTTCGGAAGTGGATTGCCATTTGGTGTCCCTGACAACAATGTGGAGATAAGAAATCCTTTCCGGTTTAAGGAGTACCACCGGGTCGATATCGGCTTTTCTGCCTTACTCTATAATGATAGTTGGAAGTACAAACACCCTCATCATATGCTGGGGTTCACCAAAAATACCTGGGTGAGTGTGGAAGTTTTTAATTTATTGCAGGTTGCTAATGTTGCATCAAATACCTGGATAAAGTCCATCTA
>JAGQWV010000638.1 GCA_020437045.1 Saprospiraceae bacterium
GGTCTTATGAGGAAATTGCATTTCAAGAAGAGAATTCATCCAGAGATTTATCTGGCTATGCAGAAAAACAGGGATTTAGGGTGACTCGAGGAGTAGGGGAGATTCCAACGGCATTTACCGCGGAGTTCGGGAGTGGCAAACCAGTTATTGGCATATTGGGAGAGTTTGATGCCCTACCTGGTCTTTCTCAAAAACCAGTACCCGTGAAAGATCCGGTACATGAAGGAGGACCTGGTCACGGGTGTGGGCATAATCTGTTTGGCGTAGCTTCATTGGGTGCGGCCACGGCTATCAAACAGCTTATAGAGGAAGGAAAATTTCAAGGTACGATTCGCTTTTATGGTACTCCTGCAGAAGAAAAATATTTCGGAAAACTGTGGATGATACGGGCGGGACTCTTTGATGATGTTGATATTGTGATGGACTGGCATCCTGCTGCGGAAACCAAAGCAGATGTGCAAAGTAGTTTGGCTTTGGTTGATTTTATTGTGGAGTATTTTGGACAGGCAGCACATGCTTCCGGTGATCCATGGAATGGAAGGAGTGCTTCTGATGCTTTGGAATTATATACCAATGGCATCAATTTTTACCGTGAGCATATTAAACCTACCGTGCGCATTCACTACCATATCCAGGATGCAGGAAAAGTGGTTAATGTGGTGCCTGACTATGCCCGGGTTTGGACCCGGGTGCGTGACACCAAGCGAGAAGGAATGGAAGTGGTATGGAGACAGGTGGAGCGTATCGCTGAAGGTGCCTCTTTGATGGCTAATGTCGATTACAAAATCTCTTTGGTGTCAGGAATTCATGAAGTTCTTGTTAATCGAACGGGTGGTGCCCGGTTACAGAAAAATCTGGAATATTTGGGCCCAATATCCTATGATGATGCAGAACAATTATTCGCCAAAAAAATACAAGAGTCCGTAGACAAACCTCAGGTAGGACTCTATTCGGAGATTACACCCCTTGAAGAAACGCAGGAGCACCCTATGGGTGGTTCAACAGATGTCGGTGATGTTAGTTTTGTCGTACCTACCGTACGTCTAAGAGCAACCACGGCTCCGAAGGATACCCCCTGGCATTCATGGGCGGTGGTCGCTTGTAGTGGCATGTCCATCGGACATAAGGGAATGTCCTATGCCGCCAAAGCAATGGCTATGACCATGGTTGATTTTTTTGAAGATGCACAACTTCGTGAGGAAATGAGAAAGGAATTTTTAGAAAGGAAAGGAGATTATGTCTACAAAGCGCTGATACCAGATGGTCCGCCTCCACTCGAATCTGCTGCTAAAGACCAATAATTTGGTGAGGATCCTGAAAATTGAGCAGCAGCGGTAAACTGTTAGATTTATTTCCCGGAGCTAAACAAAGAGGGACTGCCCACTGTTTTCTAAAGATGCCAACCTGAATTCTAAATATATGATAAATGTCTATTGATGTACAAACTGCTGAAAGTGAAATAATATTACGCGACAAATTGGCCATTGATCGTACCCGGTTGGCAAACCAAAGAACATTACTATCCTTTGTTCGCACGGGACTGTATTTCGTTGCTACTGCCGTGGGAATTGCTTTTTTAGGGCAACGTGGCGGCCGCTTCGGTTGGATTGAATGGTCACTGAGTGGGATAGGTACTTTTTCAATTATAGTGGGAATAATCAATTACCTGCTCATGCGAAAAAAGATCAAACGCGCTTACCAATAATTTAAGCCCAAAATAAATAGGGGCAGTTTTGTAAGGAGAGAAATTAATTTTTTTCTCTGCCTAATAATTTATCGAAAAATGCTTTGCGTTTTTTTCGACGGGATCGCTTTTCCAAAATTTTCTCATTTCGTTCCCGTATTCGTTGACTGTATTCACTAAGACCTTCGGAATTGCGGCGAGGTGACTTTTGCATGATGTTTATCAAAGTCGCAGAATCTATGTCAGAAACATTTTGACTGAATTCCAGAAGCTGTTCGAGATCGATAATGGAGTCGAAAATTTCTGGCATCTCGGGTAAGAAATGTGGACAATCCAGGTCGAGAAGAACACTGTCGGAAGGAGGATGGAAATGCCCCTGCAAATAATCATCTGTTCGTTTATTGGCTTTGAGTCTTCGCATAAACTGACCCCAGATTGGCAATGCAGTACTGGCTCCTT
>JAGQWV010000639.1 GCA_020437045.1 Saprospiraceae bacterium
AATAAGACCACTGGGGCTGATCAATTTTAATCCCTGAGCTCGCTCATCGACTTCGTCATTATAATCTTCAATTTCCACAACCACATTTGGTCCATCATATCCTTCGATGGTCACCATGTTCACTTCACTAATTTTCAACTTACCAGAACTGACCGCGATCGTATATTCCTTCTGCGCATTCAAAGTAAACAGAAGCAGGCTCAACGCAAATGAGAAAAGATATTTCATAGTTTATTATTTAATTTAATAATTATGTTATTCTTTACTTTTTTATAGACGGGTAACTCCCAGAAAAGCCTCTTCTTTTACATCCTCGGGCAACTCGTCTTCCTTTAACAATTCTTCGAGTGTGCTCTTGCTGGAAGGGTCTCTCCATTTCACCAGGACATTAATGATTGCCATTTGAATGGCTGGTTCCTGATCATCCTTCAAAATTCTAATCAATACAGATTTTACAGCCTCATCATGCGGAAGATTACTGAGCGCATCAACTGCGGCCAACCGAACATTCGTACTCTTATCATTTTCCAATACGTGAATAAATGCATTCAGGATATCCGGATCATTAATAGACTCAGTTTGAAACTGATTCAAAATTTTAATTCTTCCTGTTGTATTATCGGCAGAGACTAATCGCAATAAATCGGTTTTTTTCTGGGAAAAAGTTTTATTAGTCTGCACCTGATTTAAATAATTGATTCCCCCTATACCCAGCAGAAGAAAAATACTGGCTACTGCAATATATTTCCACCAATTGAGTGTCCTTAATTTCCCCTTTTCACTTGAAATCTGTATTTCATTTTCAAGCCAATTTTCGAAATGTTTAATTCGACTTTCGGGCAATGACTGAATTTTTGTCGATTGCCACTCATCAAGGAGTTGCTGATATTGTTTGACTTGCTCTTGCAGACGAGGATCATCACCGACCATATTTTCAACCATTATTTTATCTTCCGAGGTCAAATCGCCTAACAGATATGCAATAATTCGCTCGGACTTATTTTCCCTTGTCATGATTAATTACTTTTAGATAATTCTCTTTCAACTGTTTTATAGCCCGGTGTACTCTTGTTTTTACACCGGTCTCGGACAAACCAATGATTTCAGCGACTTCCTTGTATTTTAATTCATCATATCGTGTCAGTATCAGGACTTCCCGGTACATTTCGTCCAGGTGCCCCATCGCTATTTCAATATCAGTAGATTGCGAATAATCTTCTTCCTGAGCATATGGATGTCCCATCACTTCGTCATTTATTTCTGCCGTCCTTCGATGGGTTCGATAGTGGTCCATTAAGACGTTTTTTGCAATTCTAAAAATCCAACCAAGAAAATTATATTGCTGCCGATAAGTGTGTTTTCCCTTTAGAACTTTCTCAAAAACCAATTGCACCAGATCACCACTGAGAAATTCATCTTTGGTCATTCTCAGAAAATAATCATAAAGCTTCGCTTGATGCCGCTGAAACAAAATCCCCAGTTTACCGGTATTTCCATCAGCGACCAGCATCATCAGGTGTTCATCAGTCATAAATCAAAACAGTAATGTCGAATTCAAATTACATGTTTCTCCCTTAGTACGGACAGATGAGGGTGAAGGTTGCAGTGCACCAAAAATATTTTTTTCTTGAAAACTAAATGGCTCTGACAGGGTTATCACTCAACCCCTGACCACTCTTATATAACCACTTTTGCAGTGACTTAATTTTCAATTTATTGTCTATTCGAATCGCTTCTTCTATCTTCACGAAGATATAATCCAGTTATAGCATTTTATAATATCGCTTTGCTATAGAGGGACTGCATACTGACCCCTAAATACTGACCCCTAAATACTGAATACTGACCACTGCCTGCTATTGCCAGATCAGAGGGATTCTGCCTTTTTAAACGTAAGCGTTGTCAACACGGCCACCGGTTTATCCTGCAACCCTTTAAACTTCAAGTAGAGATCGTGAAATCCCTCCATGGGTTGCAGGCCAATACTATACTGGTCACGCTTTGGCGCGGTTACCTGCTCCAGATCTATCGCACCTACGGCAGGGTTTTCAGGACGATCCAAGTGGAGTGAGATAGTACCTCCACCAGAAAAACCAGGGTGTTGTGAAAGCGACATTTCAATAGATGCAACATTTTTCAAATCAATGTTACGATATCCAATAAAGCCTCCATTTGATGCAGGTACCAGATCGATTGCCCCTTTAAAACCTCTCTGCCGGGCCTGCTCCTCGGAAAGCGAGATAACATTCACCTGAAAGGCAGTGTCAAATGATGCGGCGAGAAATTGGTGATTTCTCATTCGGAGTAAATCTCTGGCGGTCAATGGATCTGCTCCTGTCGCCCCATGATCCCGGTAAGAAGCCATCCAGATATAAGTACCTTCTTCGGTATCATTTTCAGGGTCAAAGTGATACTTACCCGACGTTGGGATCGCGGTCCCTGCAGGCGGTTCCTGTGCCAGGGACAAAATATATTCCACCATCTTGATCGCCTCTTCTACCGAATGTTGAGGATGAGCAGCCATAGCGTTTATGCCCCATACTCCTCCACCTCCATTGATAATCTTGTCTGCCAGATAATCGATTTTGTCCTGATCCTTATACTTTTGGGCAACATCCTTAAACATGGGTCCAACTGATTCACGATCTTCGAAGTGACAAGCTTTACAGTCGGACTGATCAATTAGGTTTTTTCCTGCTACAAACCGAGAGGCAACAGCCATAGCTTCATGACCTAGCGAAATTTGATTGTAATCTGCTCCTTCCCGCAGATAATTAATGGTGAGTGAAACTTCGGAGGGATCAATGCCATCACCGACAGATCCATCTTCGAGATCTTTAACTTCCAATGAATAATCCAGGTCTTCACCTGGCCAATAAAATGATCGATTTCCCTCAAAATTCCAGCTTAATTCGGGAGGTTGATTACCAGCCAATAGCATAAGTTCAGCTGAAGCAGTCAATTGATCCGGATCAATGACGGTCAATACAACCTTATAGCTTCCCGGTTTATCAAAAGTGTAGGAAGGATTTGCCTCCGTTGACGATCCCTGTCCCTCGCCAAAAGACCAATGGTATTTTAGATCGTCACCATCCGGATCGAAGCTACCCCCTGAAGAAAAATCGACGGAAAAGGGATTCGCTCCTGCCAAAGAAGAAGCTGATAATTTCGCAAACGGATTTCGATTACCCCGGCTATATTTAAGATGGACCAGTCTTGCATCAAGGTTTTGTGAATTCCATGCGGTGCCATACTCCAACATAAACATATCACCCTGTGGACTCATAATAATATCGATTGGGTTGTTAAACTTTTGGCCAGGTAAAAATCGCTCCATGCGGATGAAATCGCCATCTTCATTCATAGTTATGGCCATCATCCATCCTCTAATCCAATCATAGGTAAATAATTTGCCATCGTAATAGGCTGGGAAACGGTCATCGTTATCCGGGTAATCATTCAAATAGAATATAGGACCAGCCATCGCATTTCTACCTCCGGTACCGACCAGTGGAAATTCTTTGGATTCGTCATATGGATACCAAATAAAAGCAGGATTAGCAGGAGGTAAATCTCTTAGCCCGGTGTTGTTAGGAGAATTGTTAATCGGATGCTTCGGGTCATGTTTCGGCATAGACCGGCCGGTGGCAAAATCATACTCATTATAGGGTTTATTATTGCCCACAAAATAAGGCCATCCAAAAAATCCTGCCTTTCTCGCCTGATTTACTTCATCATGACCTTTTGGTCCTCGACTGATTGAATCCTTTCCTGCGTCGGGCCCTACATCACCCCAATAGAGATATCCCGTATGCTGATCAATAGAAAGCCGGAACGGATTTCGGCAACCCATTACATAGATCTCCGGTTTACCAGCAGACCCATCTGAAGGGAAGAGATTTCCTTCGGGAATGCTATAACTACCATCTGTCTCAGGATGAATCCGTAATACCTTGCCACGTAGATCGTTGGTATTTGCCGATGATTTTTGCGCATCCCAGGCACTCCTGCCCGGACGCTCATCACTAGGAGAATATCCATCAGAGGCAAACGGATTTGTATTGTCGCCAGTAGAAATAAATAGATTTCCACCTGGTCCGAATTCAAGACAACCGGCAGAATGACAGCATTCATCCCGTTGTGTCGGAATTGCGAGAATCACCTCTTCACTATTGAGATCCAATTGATCATTTTCAAATTTAAAGCGAGAGACATGTTGTTTTGGTTCATCTCCCGGCGGAGAGTAAAGCAGGTAAATCCAATGATTATCAGCAAAATTTGGATCCAATGTCATGCCTAACAAACCATCCTCCAGGTTAAAATCGACACGGAGCGTGTTGATCACTCTAGAACTGTCCTTCTGTGGATCAAAAAGATGGATATCTCCGCGACGTTCGATGAAAATCAGACGGCCATCAGGCAACATAGCCAATTCCATAGGTTCATACAGATTATATTCCAGCACTACCTTCTGAAAACGATTTTCTTCAGGGGCCACGCCAGGCTTACTGTAATCAAGAGGTCCGTGGTCGATGGCATACTGAATCCCTCCCCAGAGATGTTGGATAAAATCTGGTTCGCTAAAACTTGCATCTGTATGACCACCACCAGTATAAAAAGATTTACCACCGTCAAAGTCATGATACCAGGCAATGGGATGCTGCTCACCATTGGTACCTCCTTCATAGGTGTTTTCATCCAAATTCAAAAGAAAATTAAGGTCTGACTGAATATCCCGGTAATTATACCATTCATCAGTACGATGCCAAACAGCCGGTAATTGTCTACAGGAAATGTGCAGACTATCCAGACGGATGATATCGGCTTCTCTAACATTTGGGTTGCTCGGATGTCCATTGAAATATGCACCTACGAGTTCACCATACCAGGGCCATTTATACTCCGTATCTGCGGCAGCATGAATGCCCACAAAACCTCCACCGGCCTGGATATACCGCATCATCTCCAACTGTTGTTGATCATTCAGGCAATCACCAGTCGTATTTAAGAAAATGATCGCATCATATTTTTTCAAAATATTAGTAGAAAATACGGATGCATCTTCTGTACTATCGACCGATAGACCATGCTCTTTGGCCAGCTGAGCAATCGCTAATTTACCAGGTTCAATGGAAGTGTGCCTAAATCCGGAAGTTTTGGAGAAAATGAGCAATTTCTTATCCTGATTCTCTTCCGAATGACAAGCAAATACCAGGAGGGTCATGAAACCCCAAAATAGTGATTGAATATTCATGATGATAAATTGTGAGCGTCCTAAAATAATTAAAAATTACACACCCGTTATCACTGATTACCCAGACTCGACATCGGGTAATTCCACCTCACCTGTCTGATACTGGTGTATGTGATATCCTGTCGATAGCGTCAAAGTCATTAATTTAGGTATCTTGCACGCCTTTAAAATAAACTAGATGGCAATTCAAAAAAATCAGGTCGTAATCCTTCATTACAAATTACAGGAAGAAAATGAACAGGGAGAGTTGGTGGAGTCCACCTTCGATGCCGAACCACTGAAGTTTATTTTTGGAATTGGCCAGATGATTCCTGCATTTGAGCAAAACCTTGAACAAAAAAATGAAGAAGACGACTTTGCATTTTCGATTGTGGCGGAGGATGCATACGGTTTATATGATGAAAGAGCAGTCGCTAATATTCCGCTCACTGATTTTGCCGTAGATGGTGAAATTAATCCAGAATCAATTGAATTAGGTCGTCCAATAACACTCCAGGACCAGCAAGGCAATACCTATCAAGGCGTAATCACAGAAGTCGGATCGGAATCAGTGAAGGTCGATTTCAATCATCCAATGGCCGGAGTTGATCTTTACTTTACTGGAAAAATCCTGACGATTCGTGAAGCTACTGCATCCGAACTGGACCACGGGCATGTACACGAATAATTAATCCGATTATCAATCTATCCTCTCATCTTTAATGGCGTAGGTAGGAAATTTATGGTCTGCCAGGATTGCGGAACCTCATGCATTCCGGCTAAAATCATAGATTCTCTTTAATACTGGTAAAATTTCTTTGCAACTTTGTTGCATTATTGTATATTTGTAACATTGTTTCATTTAGCTATCGCTATGGAGGATCGTTTTTGGGGATTTCACCTTGATTTTGTCGGTTTTATTGCCAGCTTTCTGTGTGCAATCCACTGTGCGGCCATACCCTTTGTACTTACCTTTAGTATCTGGGGAGGGATGAGCTGGATATCTGATCCCATCTTCGAACTAGGATTTCTGGTTGCCAGTATTACGATTGCCGGATTTACACTCTGGAACGGATATATCAAGGAGACGATTGACAAACGATCCATGATCCTTTTTCTCAGTGGTTTCGCCCTCCTTTTCATCAGTCGTGCACTCCCTCACACCCATGGTGTTGAATTAATTTTTGCCATTACAGGCGGATTAACCGTCGCTACCGGTCATGTATTTCATTGGATGGCCCTTCGCAGAAGAGGTTGTATGAGGTCATATTCAACGGGCAATAATTAATTAAACACTTTTCCCACAACAAGCTTTCTTTAGTAGACGAGACCCATCTCAATACGTAAGTAGTCGAATAGCCCTTTTCATTACCCAGTTTGATTCCTTAGCATTCAAAAAGAAAAGTCCTTATTTAACTAATTGCTAGATAAGGACTTCTTTAGTTGGAGTTCAGTATAATTGAAACCGATTATATTTCATTCGTAATCCTCAATTATTAAATGGCATTCTCCTGCCCTACTTTCAATGCATCGACAACTTCAGGATTAAGCAGTGTCGAAACATCGCCGATGCTGTCAGATTCTCCAGCAGCAACCTTACGCAGAATTCTCCTCATAATTTTTCCCGATCGCGTTTTTGGAAGGCCAGGAACAATCTGAATTTTATCGGGTTTGGCTATGGGTCCAATGACTTTAGTAACCACTTCATTTACTTCCTTCTTAAAGTCAATGGGATCGCTTATTTCTCCTTCAGTAATAACATAAGCATAAATACCCTGTCCTTTAATTTCATGTGGAAATCCAACTACTGCTGATTCAATAACCTGTGGATGTTCATTTATGGCATTTTCTACTTCGGCGGTTCCAATACGGTGACCGGACACATTTATCACATCATCAACCCGACCGATAATGCGGTATTGGCCATCTTTATCCCTTTTCGCTCCATCTCCGGTGAAATATAGATTTTCAAAAGCAGAAAAATAGACTTGTCGACATCGTTCATGATCTCCATAGGTGGTACGAATGATGGAAGGCCACGGAAATTTGATGCATAATAACCCCTCCGCCTCTTTCTTCTTGATTTCTTTTCCCTCCGCATCAACCAAACATGGTTGCACACCGGGCATCGGTAACTGGGCATAACAGGGTTTTAACTTGTGTAAGCCCGGTAGAGGTGAAATGAGAATGCCTCCGGTTTCGGTCTGCCACC
>JAGQWV010000640.1 GCA_020437045.1 Saprospiraceae bacterium
GAGGTAGCCATCGGGCTATACTGCTGTCATCCCACCATCCATAAATGTAAAATCAAAGGACTTACCTGATATGACTACAGACAATTTTGCACGTAATCAGCGTTCAGCAATTGTATTGTTGCGAATGCTGATTGGTTGGCACTTTTTATACGAGGGAGTCGTCAAAATATTTAATCCAAATTGGACCGCTAAATATTATTTATTAAGTGCCGACAGTTTTACCAAACCTATTTTTACCTGGCTCGCAGGCGATGGCTTGATCGGTGTGGTCGACTTTATGAACATATTGTGCCTGGTACTTGTAGGTCTAACCCTAATTCTAGGGGTATTTGAAAGATTAGGAGCCATCGTTGGTATCCTGTTACTGATCATGTACTACTTTGCACATCCGGCATTTCCCGGCGCTAGCCAGGCAGGAACTGAAGGCAGCTATTTCTTAATTAATAAAAATCTGATTGAAGCAGCTGCATTGTATGTAATTTATCTCTGTCCGACAGGGCAATATTTTGGACTGCGAGGTTTAATAAGCCCGCCGTCACTAAAAACTATAACCAACTAATTATGGCGGATAACAATTCAACCGGAAAATGGTCTCGAAGAGATATGATGAAAGGCTTAGCTGGCATCCCGGTGGTTGGGGCTGTCTTTTGGGCAGGCGCGGCAAAAGCGGCTAAACAAAAAGAAAGTCGGGAGAATATACTCACCACACTCAATATAAATGCCTCACCTCCACCAGAATCGGGCCCCATGAGTGGAGACCCGATTCGTTTGGGAATCATTGGATTTGGAATTAGGGGACCGCAATTATGCAGAGCGCTTGGTTTTGCTACCAAGGACTGGCTAAAAAGCATGAAAGAAGCTGCTGACAAAAATCCAAAGGATACCCGTCTCTCTTCCTTCCTCGAACAGGAAAATTTAAATATTCATATCACCGCCGTTTGCGATCTTTTCGATGTAAGAGCTCAGGAAGCAGCCGACTCGTTTAGTACGGATAAAGTGAAGGTAAAGATATACAAGCGCCATCAGGATCTACTCAATGACCCGGATGTTGACGCCGTCGTAATCGCAACGGCGGACCACTGGCATGCTCCCATTGCTATTGCCGCATTGGAAGCCGGCAAACACGTCTATGTGGAAAAACCAATGACCCACGGCATCGCTGAAACATATGCACTTAAAGATGCGGTAGAAAAATCTGGAAAAGTTTTTCAGGTGGGACACCAGCATCGTCAAACACAAAGTTTTGTCACCGCCCAGGATGTCATTGGAAAAAAAATATTGGGTCATGTATCTCTGGTAACCGCCAGTACCAATCGCAATAGTGATAACGGAGCCTGGCAATATCCTATACATGAAAAAGCCAATCCCAACACGGTAGACTGGAAGCAATTTTTAGGAAATGTACCGGATATCCCCTGGAATCCAGAGCACTTTTTCCGTTGGCGTAAATGGTGGTCGTATGGATCTGGCTTGTCAGGCGATCTTATGGTGCATGATTATGACCGGATAAATTGTGTGCTCAATATGGGCATACCCCGGTCAGTGGTTTCTTCAGGTGGTATCTACACTCATCGCGATGGAAGGACCGTACCTGATGTCATGCAAATCAATTTGGAATTTCCCGAATTCTCGACCGGTAGCAGTCAGGAACCTGGAAAAGAAAAAGGTATGACCATGGTTTATAGCGCAACGCTGGGGAATCAATACGGCAGAAAAACTCTGCTCATGGGCCATGATGCTACTATGGAATTAGGCAATGATCTGGTACTTTATGCCGATGGTAATTCCACGAGGTTTAAAGAAATGTTGGAATCGGGTCAGGTTAATTCCGATGTTCCTCTCTATCGTTATGATCCCTCTGCCAATGCAGTAGATGGAATTACCTCAGCCACCTCTAAGTATTTTGCCGATAAAGGCTTACTGTACACTTATCGCAATGGAAGACGGGTAGATTCCACACACCTGCATATGCGTGAGTGGCTCAGTGGCATTCGAAATGGCACCAAAGTATCCTGCGGTATTAAGGAGGGATTTGAAGAAGTCATGACTGCACATATGGGAGGTCTTTCCTACAAGCTTGGACGAAGAATAGACTTTGACCACAGTAAAATGGAAATTATTCCTGTGGATGGGTATGATCTAGACGAGGTATTAGTCTCAGAAAACAACATTTACGTTTGAAAGGTTTTAAATATTGTTAAACAATGAGGTGCGAAAACCCCTGCCACAAGCGGGGGTTTTTATTTTTTCAAAAAAAAATATATTTTTCCTTCCCGGCTCTTTGTAACTTATCTCTATGAAAAGACGCAAATTTACCAGTAATGTCATTTTAGGTTCAACTTCCCTGTTTTTCAAAAGTCATTTTGTGGATGCTAAGGATGAAGGAATTCATAACCTCTATGACCAACTAAAAAGCAATCGTTATTTAGGCAAAGTTAAGATCGAAACCACCATCGCTGACACGGAAGTATTTACCGAGGGTCCAGCCGTAGATCAAGAAGGAAATGTGTATTTCACGAATGTCCGTGCAGAAAAGATCTTGAAATGGATGCCCGGGGAAAAGCGCCTAATCGAATTTCGAATTGGCTCAAACGAAGCCAATGGACTGCGATTTAGACCAGATGGCCATTTGCTCATTTGCGAAGGGGGCATTGGAGCAATTACCATATTGAATCCCGTAACTGGAGAACGTAAAATTTTAGTGGACCGATTTAATGATAAAAAAATACAATCCCCGAATGATCTGGATATCGATTCGAAGGGGCGAATCTATTTTTCATCGAGATCCAATCAACCTGATTTAGAGAAAGAAAATAAGCGCGCGTTATATCGTCTCGATCCTGATGGCCAGATCACTCAACTCTTGTCTGAACCGGAAATTGATATGCCCAATGGCGTGGTTATTTCTCCCGATGAAAAAACGCTTTATCTGATTGAAGCCCATTCCGGAGAAAATTTTAATCGCTGCATTTTAGCATTTGATCTACATTCAGATGGTTCAATTAGCAACCGGCGAACATTGATAGATTTTTATCCCGGAAGGAGTGGTGATGGTATGTGCATTGATCAGGAAGGAAATCTGTATGTTGCTGCCGGACTGCATAAGACACGTGGATCCTCTGAGACCCTTGACACCCGCCCAGGAATTCATGTGATATCGCCTAAGGGACAATTATTGGCTTTTCGGGAAACACCGGTTGATACCATTACCAATTGCACCTTTGGGGGCAAGCATCTGAAGACACTTTATATTTCTTGCGGGATATATTTATTAAGTATTAAAACTAAAATCCCGGGAAAATCATACTACCGACTATAAAGAAAATCTTATGG
>JAGQWV010000641.1 GCA_020437045.1 Saprospiraceae bacterium
CTCAGAAATAATGAAATCTCTTTCAGAAACTAAACATTTGAGTAGACAGCAGAACTAAAACATAGACAGTGCCTTAAACCTGAAATCGTGAACCGGAACTTGATCTTATTCCCAAACGACGACGTTCTGATCAACAAACCATTCACCAAACCGGTGACGATATTTGTTTTCGATGAGGTTACGTTTGACTTTTAAAGTGGGTGTCAGCAATTCATTTTCTACGGTCCAACTATCCCGCATGATGACAACCTTCTCAACACATTCATGTTTTTCCAACCCCTCATTTATCTTCTCCAGTAGGGTAACAAGTTTTTCCTTGATGGATTTTTTCTGCGATTGATCTATCGTTTCATTTAAGACAATCAAACAAATCGGTTGTGGTATCCCGGTACCCACAATACAGGCGAGATCTATAATGGGATTTGATTGGAATTTTAGTTCGATGGGGGCGGGTGCTATATATTTGCCCTTATCGGTTTTAAATTGGTCTTTTACTCTTCCCGTAATGGTCAGGTATCCGTCGCTATCATATTCACCAATATCACCTGTTCGTAAAAATCCCTCTACATCAAATGCAGCTGAGGTTAATTCCGGTTCTTTATAATACCCCTTAAAAACACCGGGTGCTTTAATACGGATTTCTCCTTGAGGATCAAACTTCACTTCCATACCGGGTAAGGGAGTACCCACCGTTCCAAATCGATTTTTACCGGGTCGGTTCATATGTGCATACACACAGTCTTCGGTCATGCCATAGACCTGGAGAATGTCAATACCCAACCGGTAAAACCAGGTCTGCAATTCAACAGAGATAGGTGCTGCTCCAGAAGCAAAGATCCGGGATTTTGCCAAACCCAGTTTTTTACGAATACTTTTTTTTACAATGCTGGAAACAATCGGAATTTTCAAGAGCCTGTCCAATTTCTCCTGAGACATCTTAGTCAGGACTCCTTCACGATATTTTGACCAAATACGGGGTACCGCCACGAAAAGATCCGGTTGTGTGTCCACGAGGTTGGCATTAAACTTCTCTAACGACTCGGCAAATGAAATGGTCGCCCCTACTCTGATTCCGTAATTTTCAACGGCCACACGTTCCGCTATATGACTTAATGGTAGATAGCTAAACAGGTTGGGCTGCATGGGAAGGCTCATTTCTTTTATGATCATTCTCAAGGTGTCTTCAAAATCCCCCATCGTATGCATTACCCCCTTGCTCTTTCCAGTGGTGCCAGAAGTATAGATGATCGTACAAAGTTCATCTTTCCTCCACTCATAAACGTCTGTCAGAGGTTCATATACTTCCAATAATGATTCCCAATGATGATCTTCCTCTATCCCATACATCGAGACACCAATCTTGATACAATGGTCGGGAATCCCCTGTCTCTGAGTAGAATAATCATCAAGCTTACCGATGATCACTAATTTTGTATCACTATGCTCCAGTATTTCTTCAATATGATCAGAAGATAACGTAGGATAAATGGGCACCGATATAAACCCCCCCATCATTATAGCCAGATCTGACATAAACCAATGCGCACAATTCTTTGCCAGAATGGCCACCTTGTCACCGGCAACCAGTCCGAATTCCAACATGGATTGTGCCAGTCGTCTACTCTCCTCCCCTGCCTGCGCAAAAGTCCAGGTATGCCAGCTACCAGCATAAGCTTGTCTTAGAAAAATACGGTCGGGCGTCTGCTCTTCCCACTGCAGAAAGTGATCAAGTAAATTGTCTGGTTGCATGAATTAAATATAGTGATAATTAGGCGATGCTAAAAGGGGTATGAGTCTTCCGTACCGGAATATTTTGCCTTTTTGCATCCACTTTCAATAGTCAAACCAAAGCTTTAACAATATAATTCGAATCCTTATTCCGGAGGGGGGATACCAGCCTCGTACATCTGAAATGTGTAGTTCGCCTGCAACCCGGAATCCACTCCACTCAAGGAGGTGATGCGATACCCCTGGCCTTTATTGGCAACCTCAATATTAATTGAAGGATTCTCCTGTAATTGCCTAACTAGGGTATTCAAATCTGCAGTATTGATAGACACTGGTACGACAACACTGCTGTAGTGTACGGTAGAAGTAAATTCTAAATCCACTGGAAATCGGTAATCCAAAATATCAATAAGGTCAGCTATGGTGACTCGGGTATCGGAAATAGGATTCTGGGGTTCCGTGGTTGGTGGTGGTGGCGGTTCATATTCCACTACGTTCATATCCGAGCCGTCATAGGTGACTTTGTCTCCCGGATTTAAAACCACAGACTTGCTTCCATCATTAATAGCAAAACGAACCTGGCCTTCAATGTTTTCCGCCTCACTGGTATCGCCTCTCGCTATATAGATAAATTCTGTACCTAGCACTTCGACATTGGTCAAATTGGTAATCACTCTAAATGACCTGGCAGCATCGGTGACGACGTCAAATGTGCCTTTACCTTCCAAATATATATCTCGGGTGTCAGCCTTTGAAAAAGCCTCAGGTTTTAAGAAGCGAATGATCGTACCTGCCTCCATCTCCACCGTGCTGCTATCCGGCAAAATATATTCTTCTTGCGCTAGCGCTTCGTGAGTCACGAAAGGATTTCTCATTAGAAAATAGAGCATAACCACGGCAATGCCCGTTAACGAAGCCGCAATGAGCCATTCTCTTACGGGATAGATCTTCTTGGCTTTTTCCAATCCAGTCTGCCTCGCAATCTGCTGCCATGCCTGATCATGCGGCAATCGCGCATAGTCTTTTAATTGGTCAGATTCGGTCCATATTTTCTTTAATAATTCATACTCAGATGAGTCAAAGGACGGATCCTCCCGGATCTCCCGCTCCAAAGCATCATCACCGCCAGCCTTGCCGGAAATAATGTATTGCAGTATTTTATCCTCTAACCTATCCATTACAATCTATCATCTATATGCTTATGACGTACATGGGCTTGTAAATCCTAATTTTTTCGCCAATATTTTCAACCTGTTTGTCATATCTTACCTTTCAATAATTCTTTGAGCTGCAAGAGTGCAATCTTCATATTATATTCAACTGTTCGTTTTGATATCTCTAGATAATCAGCTATTTCATCGTAAGTCAGCCCTTCCTGCTTATTTAACAGAAATATCTCGCGTGTCTTTGGTTTCAACTGATCAACTGCCCAGGCTATGCGCTGAGTAACCAATATCTGATGATCATCGTCGAAAACCATTTCATCCGAACCACCCAAATCGTCTGCATATTTTTCCGCATGTGCGGAAGCACTTTTATGGGACCGGTAATGATCGATCAGCGTATTTCTTGCTGATTGAAAAAGATAACTTCTTGCTGAGGTGCTAAAGGTAATTTCCTTTCTCTTCTCCCAAAGTTTGACAAATGTCTTTTGGGCAATTTCTTCACTTAGCTCCCAATCTCTGGCGTGGGTATTAATGTAATTACAGAGTAGATTGTAATTCTCCTCAAAGAGTTTACGAAAACTATCCCGATCCAGTACATCAATCGCCAAATGACTAAAAATTTACTTTCTTTATTTCAGGGCTTCATTTCAGCAATAGGCCATTTTTAAGCTCCTCTGACGCTTATTTGAAGCCGTTAGTTTTTCGGGAATTCATCTACTGAAATACTGTTATGGATCGAACTGCTTCACGCCAATCCAATTTTTGTTGATATAGTTGGTCCGGAGTATAAAGATATCGATCTGCAAAGTATTGAAAGATATGGTCTTCCACAAGTCGAATTGATTCCGGGCGGAAAAATATACGTCCGGTTCTTCGCATCAGATAATCCAAAGGTGTAGCCATCATCTCAAAATCCCTAGCATGGTCGAGTTCAGCATAAATTAAGGCGATATCGGGCGAATACTCAGCGTACCTAGCCATATCTTCATAGATATCAATAGCCTTTTTGCCATAATTATGTACCAGGTACCGGGCATCAATTTCATCCAATCCCCCCTGCTCACAAAGCTCTTTAATCTTGATAATAAAGGCTTGACATTCCGTATAATTCTGGAAAGAATCTTCAGTCAAGGATATGGATTCCGTCCGAGTAGGCCATTGACCGGCAGTATCTGGATGCATCCGTTCCATCACTTTATCCACAATCCGTTCCGCCATTTTGCGATATCCCGTCAACTTACCTCCAGCGATGGATAGGAGTCCATCTTTGGCCTCAAAGATTTCATCTTTTCGAGATATCTCTGAAGCACTTTTGCCATCCTCATAGATTAATGGGCGCAATCCAGCCCAGGAGGATACAATATCATCAGCCTGCAGTGTTTTTATAGCAAAAGTTTGATTAACCGCGCCCAGAAGATAGTTGACATCTTCATGACTAACCCGGATCTGATCTTTGTCCCCCTCATAATAGGTATCTGTCGTGCCGATATAGGTAATATCCAGTCGGGGAATCGCAAAAATCATGCGGTTATCATGAGGAACATCAAAATAAATAGCGTGCCGAAGGGGTAATTTTGATCGGGGTACCACCAGATGGACTCCCTTAGTAAGGTAGAGGCGTTTTCCGGAAATGGGTTCAACTTTCGATCTCAATTCATCGACCCATGGTCCGCCGGCATTTACGATATTCTTTGCCCGCAAAATGATGTTGTCTCCTGTCAAATGGTCGAGACATTTTATTCCTCTGACGGTCTCTTCTTCTTCCAAAAATTCCCGGCATTCGAGGTAGTTAAAAAGTAAGGCACCATGACGAAAAGCCGTCTTAACAACTTCAATGGTAAGACGCGCATCATCGGTACGGTATTCAGCATAAATGCTACCACCCAGCAGTGTCGACTCAGGCAACAATGGTTCTATTTCCTTTACCTCATCTTTGTCGAGCATTCTCCTCTTGTCTTCTCCTTCCACATCAGCGAGAAAATCATAGATATAGAGTCCGATGGACGTCATCGTTTTGCCCAGCGAACCACCTTTTATCAGAGGTAGCACCATTTTCTCGGGAACCACCAGGTGTGGAGCCAGTTGATGTAAAATTGCCCGCTCGCGTCCCACCTCTTTCACCAGGCCAAATTCAAACTGCTTCAGATATCGAAGCCCACCATGAATCAATTTCGTAGACTTACTACTAGTACCGGAGGCAAAATCATGCTTCTCGACCAAGCAAACAGACAAGCCTCTGGTCACCGCATCGAGGGCAATACCTGCACCAGTGATTCCTCCACCAATGACCAGCAAATCAAATTCCACATCTCCTGCCTGCTGGAGCAAGGTGTCCCGACTAGACACCGCAAATGCTAATCTGTCAACCATCCCAATGTTCTTTTTACAGCCTTCTGCCATCCTCTATAATACTTTTCTCTATCTTCCTCCGGCATCAATGGCGAAAATTCACAATCAATCTCCCGAATTTCTGCGATTTGTTCTTTGGTCCAGTATCCGGTATGTAGTCCTGCCAAATAGGCTGCACCCATGGCGGTGGTTTCTGTCACTTTAGGTCTCACCACCGGAACACCAAGGATATCAGCTTGAAACTGCATCAGATAATTGTTAGACGTGGCACCTCCATCCACATTTAACTGATCTAGCGCGATTCCACTATCACTTTCCATGGCTGTCAAGATATCCCTGGTTTGATAGGCTAACGAATCAATGGTGGCTTGCGTAATTTCGGCGGAGGTGGTATCACGCGTCAACCCAAACATAGCACCTCGAGCATACATATCCCAATAAGGAGCACCCATCCCGGCAAAAGCGGGAACCACATACACACCATGACCGGATTTCGCAGTTCTCGCCAACGCCTCCGAGTCTGCAGCATTTGTAAAGAGCTTTAGTCCATCCCTTAACCACTGGATAGCTGCACCGGCAATAAACACGCTCCCCTCCAGAGCATAGTATACTTTACCATCCAATCCCCAGGCGATGGTGGTCAATAATCCATTGTGTGATGGTGCTGGCACTTCACCCGTCTGCATCAGCATAAAACACCCGGTACCATAAGTATTTTTAGCCATTCCAGGTGTCAGACACTGCTGCCCAAATAGAGCGGCCTGCTGATCACCGGCTACACCCCGTATTGGCACTTTAACTCCGTCTATTTCATAATGTCCAAAATCAAACGAGGATGGTTTTACGGCTGGCAACATAGATCTTGGGATCTGAAACCACTGCAGGATTTCTTCATCCCAATCCATCTTATAGATGTTGTAAAGCATGGTCCGCGAGGCATTCGAATAATCAGTAATAAACTGATTGCCACCGGTCATTTTCCATATCAGCCAGGTATCAATTGTCCCCATTGCTAATTGGCCCCGGTCAGCTAATGCTCTTGCTCCGGGCACGTTGCGCAGAATCCACATCACTTTTGTTGCCGAGAAATAGCTATCGACCACCAATCCGGTTTTGGTGGTAACCTCAGATGCCCATCCCGCTCCTTTGATTTCCTCACAAATGTCCGCAGTACGCTTATCCTGCCAGACAATCGCATTGTACAAAGGTTTACCGGTCGATTTATCCCAGACGACCGTCGTTTCCCTCTGATTGGTAATTCCAATAGCTTCGATATCCATACTGGAGATGCCAGCTTTTTGCAGAGCATCCCAGACCATTTGCTGTTGTACCCGACTGATCTCTTCCGGATCATGTTCGACCCAACCTGGCTGAGGAAAGATCTGAGTAAATTCCTGTTGTGAGACAGCTATGATTTTACCCTGGTGATCGACAATCAAGGCCCGGCAGGACGTGGTCCCCTGGTCTATAGCTACGATATATTTTTGACTCATTTATTCAGTTTTTAAGATCTAGACACCTTTAAGAAAGGAATTTTCAGCAAAACTTTCAGAAATATATTGAAATCCGAACGTTCCGGGGCTATTCATATTTTTAAGTATTTTAGTCTGCCAAACACCATTAATTAAGGAAAGAAAAAATTCATGAAGCGACGAACATTTTTAAAAACTTCCGGTGTTGCTGCAGGAGCGGCATCGGTCATTCCCGGGACAGCAGAATCGATAACCGCTAAGGCAGCATTCGCCAAAAAGAGAGTGGCACTGGTAGGCGCCGGCATTAGGGGCACTTCTTTTTGGGGCAGAAATCTGGTCAATCGATACAGTGATATTTTGGAGTTCGTAGCCCTATCTGACATAAATTCGGGACGCCTAGCGTACGCGAAAGAATATATGAATGTCAATTGTCCCGTGTTTACAGATTTCGATAAAATGTTGCAAGAAATCAAACCGGATGTCCTAATAGTCACCACGGTTGATGCTACTCATCATGAATTTATTATTAAAGGTTTGAAAGCAGGCGTTCAGGTTATTACGGAAAAACCATTAACCACTGATGAAACAAAATGCCGGGCCATACTGGATGCAGAAAAGGAAGCAGGAAGACAAATTATCGTCGGATTTAATTATCGATGGGCTCCTCACGCGACGAAAATAAAAGAATTACTTGCCGAGGAAGCGGTCGGGAAAATTACATCCTGTGACTTCCATTGGTATTTAAATACTTATCATGGTGCTTCCTATTTTCGTAGATGGCATGGACTCATGAATCGCAGTGGTTCACTCTGGGTACATAAAGCCACTCATCATTTTGATTTACTCAACTGGTGGCTGGATTCGGATCCCGTCGAAGTATCAGCATATGGATCGCTCGAACACTATGGACACAATCACGCTTTCAGAGGGGCGAATTGTCGTAATTGTGCTTACACAGATCAATGTAAATTTTATTATGATATAGCTGCCAGCGAGAGAGACTATAAACTATATGCAGAAAACGAAAAGTATGACGGATATATTCGCGATAACTGTTTGTGGAGACCGGAGATTGATATTTTCGATAAGATGTCAGCACAAATAAAGTACGCTAATGGAGTTATCGTAAATTATTCGCTGACCACCTATTCTCCTTATGAAGGCTGGAGAGTTGCATTTAATGGCATGAATGGCCGGATAGATTCAACGGAAGATATCCCCTGGGAAGATGCAAACATGGCTGATCAATCGGCTCTACATGAAGCAGAAATGGCTCAGGGCAATAATGAGATCGAAAAATTTCATCAGGTGATGGTGATGAAAAACTTTGAAAAGGATATCGAGATTATTAAAATACCGGCACCCAGAGGAGGGCATGGTGGTGGAGACGAGCGTCTTCAGGACAAAATTTTTAAAGTGCAGGATGCCCCGGATCCCTTACGTCATGCTGCCGGAAGTCGTGATGGAGCGATGTCGATAATGATTGGAATTGCTGCCCGTAAAAGCATCAAAGAAGGGCGCCCCATAAAGATCAGCGAATTAACCGATATCGAACCTATGCCGGTCAGACCCCCATATTTTAAAGGTGTCAAATTTTAAATGCTACCGTCAATTTGGGTGTATTTGTACCACCAAATAAAAATCATTCCGGCAATCGATGGATTTTAAAATCATCAGACCAGCTGCAAAAGATTATTCCAAGTTGGTATCCATTTGGGAGGCATCGGTGCGGGCTACACATCATTTCCTTCCGGAGCAATACCTAGTGGAGATTAAGATGCTTTTGCCTCAGTACTTATCTCACACAGAGCTTTATACACTGGAGAATCAGGCCAGTCAAATCATAGGATTTTTGGGAATTCTCGATGGTAAAATTGAAATGTTATTCGTCCATCCTGACTGGTTTGGCCAGGGTGCTGGCACCCAATTGGTTCATCATGCGCTTAGAGCGTTAAATGTCCGCTTGGTTGACGTAAATGAACAAAACACCAGGGCCGTAGATTTCTACAAAAAACTGGGTTATACCGTAATGGAGAGGGACGATCTGGATGCGTCCGGTCAACCATTCCCCATATTGCATCTTATAAACCGGAATGATTAACATCTACAGTCAAAGAAACTTTTTGTGTTGCTTTTAATAAAGTTATGTGAAATAATGAAAAGCTTTGTACTCATTACAAAACTATGCAAAAGATCGGACGACCAATTAGATTATGAAAGTTCTGCGCAGGATAGCGTTCTGGCTTAGTACCATTTCTATCATTATCATTCTTCTGGATCTGGGTTTTGATCAGACACCATTCATTCAAGATCTGATTGATGGAACTTATCTGATTGTTCTAAGCTTGGGCTTGATATTGATCGTCTTCCGGTATCTTACACCATCGGAGCGTCCCCGTAAAAATGTCTGGTTTCTCGATCTTCTATTTTTGTTGGTTTTTATTCTCGTCACCTTAGCCTACCTGGATTGGATAGCGGCACCTGTTTTTGGAATTCCGACCTGGATTCATTTATTGATCTGGATTTTCTTTTTCCGTGAGTTCTTTCTACTGGACATTAATTTGAACCGGCGTTATTTAAACCCGGCCCAGTTTTTTATTACCAGTTTTATCCTGATGACCCTACTGGGAGCACTCGTTCTTATGCTACCCCGTGCTACCTACGAGGGAATTTCCTTCCTAGATGCTTTATTTACTGCTACCAGTGCAGTCTGTGTCACAGGCTTAATCGTAGTAGACACTGGCACCTATTTCACTCCCTTCGGTCAAACTTCCATTGTCATTTTGATACAACTGGGAGGTCTGGGCATTATGACACTTACCAGCTATTTCAGCTATTTTTTCAGGGGAGGTACGACTTATGAAAATCAGCTTTTATTGAAGGATATGACAAATGCCGATAAAATTGCTGAGGTATTCGAAACCCTCAAGAAAATACTATTAA
>JAGQWV010000642.1 GCA_020437045.1 Saprospiraceae bacterium
TAAACTGGGTATTGGCAAGGTAGTACTTCGCGACAAAGAGAGTATCGTCCTGATTGCCCCCTCCGGGCCGGGCTTGATGATGTATAAACTCCGGTTTCCGGATGAACTGCGCAATATTCAGGAAGTGCCGAATATCGGCCATGTGGAAACAGATCCAGCCCAATTGAAGCTGGCCGAAACCCTGGTAGAATCTATGGCCAAACCATTTGCTGAACTGGAGCTTGAGGATAAATACCGTAGTGCGGTGATGGAGATTGTTGAAGCTAAGATTGCGGGTAAGGAAATCGTCACCTTAGCGGAAGAAGAAGCTCCAATAGTTGATATCATGACCGCCTTGCAGGAAAGTATCAATCAGGCAAAGTCCGATAAGAAACCATTGAAAAAAGCAACCGGGAAAAAGGCGGCAGAAGATGAAGATAAAAAGACTGCCTAACCCAACATATTAGGAATATTCCTAATTAAGATTAACTTTGCCGCAATGGCTAAGTTGATTCCATATAAACCGGACACAGAGAGAAAACTCGGTTTTCGTAAAGTAAGGAAACTTTCATCCGATGCTTCTGACGGTCAATTGGAATTATTTCATCCCCAACGAGATATACAGAAACTCAGACATCTGGACCCTTTTGAAAAAGGTTTGCAGATTGACGAAAAGAACGAGGAGCTGGCTGAGAAACTATATTTGGAGGCCATTCGCAGTGCTGTATCCGTAGCGGATTCCTATTGTAACCTAGGCATCATTTATGCGAGAAAAGGCAATACAGTGGATGCTATTGATTGCTTCACCAAAGCCTTAGGTGCTGATCCTCGACATACAGAAGCACATTACAACCTGGCCAATATGTACTATGATGCCGGAAATTATACACTTGCCTTAACCCACTATGAACTGGCCATGCGTATGGATGATTCCTTTGCCGAAGTAGCATACAACCTGGCCCTGACCTATCTGTGCCTTAATAATCGGGCAGAAGCGGTTAATGCTTTAGAAAAATATATCGGAATGGTCGAAGGTGAGGAACAAAATCAGGCTCATAAACTGATTAGACTGCTGCAATCCTAATTTTAAATCCATTATTTTTTTCGATACCAATTAAATTGCCAAAGCAATAATAAAGGCAATTGCAGAAATAAATAGTCCTATCATAAATATATTGTAGCAATAATAGAGGTATTGATACTTTTTGGCCAAAACCAATCCCAGATAATATAAATCTTTACTCAAAGAGCTGTACAAAAGATCCTCATCCTGCATCAGGTTTTTAATCCCCCACTCAAATTTGTCAAGGGGTATCTGATAAAAGTTGCCAAAAAATAAAATATTAAAACGTTTTTCCAAGAATTTTTCGTCGGTATATTTGGCTGATGTGATTTTAGGACGGGTTGATAAAGTGGCCATGATGATCGAAATCAAGCAAACAGCAATTAAAATAATCGTAGGCACCAGTAATTTCACATTGGTCGATAATTGAGGAGCAAGACTTGAGACCACGATCGACATCATAATAGCATTAATACTAAGCATAATATTAGCCTTATTGTCTGCAATGCGGCTTAAATTATTATGATTTCTTAACGTCACACGAAACATTGTCTCGACACCCCGGTCCGATTTTCTTGAGGCTGAGTTGAAGGGATCCTCTCCTTCGACTTCCATTTTATTTAATTCGAAATCTTTTAGATTTTTATACTGCTTCTGGAGTTTAAGTAAATTTTTCCTTTTTCTGTCTCCATATTTATTTCTCGCTAGGGTAGTATAAAATTTATGTTTATTTAAGAATACAAGATTTAACTTGATCCATTCTTTTTCGGTAAATTTCTTGTCACCATTACGTTCCCATTCACCTCTAAGACGTCCAAGTTTGTCAAAATAGTTTTTATCACCTATATGTGCTGTATCTGCATCTCTTACAATTTCTTCAATCAGGTTTTGTGGCTCAGCAGCGCGTTGCGTGGCCAAGATATAGGCTGATACTTTTTCAATTCTATCTTGCCCGATCTGATTCTGTCGGAGGAATTCGGCAGCGAGTTCGGCGGACCTCTTTTCGTGATCTTGCCAACCTTCATAAAAACCCAAATCATGAAACCACATCGCCACTGTGATATCTTCAAGATCTTCTTTGCTCAATTGATATTCATGACCCAAAGCCTGGGCTGCCGCAACAGATTCTTCGAAATGGGGGATCGAATGAAAAAGATACGATCTGGCAATATTGTCTTCCGCAAAATCGCGGGCAAATAATTCAGCCTTAGTGGTTAATTCTGATATGGACATACCAAATTCCTTTATGTTTTAGGATAAAAAGCAAAAAGCTTGGGTTGAGACGATTTGCCTTCATTAGCAATGTACAAAATACCTTGATCATCAATAGTAATTCCTTCTGGTTGAAGATGGAGAGCAGGATCCAGTTTGGCAGTCGATTTTATCTGACCGGTTGAATCAATAACTATAAGTGACTTGGCTACTGATGAGAGAATCAAAAGGTCATGATTGATGTCCCTGGTGATTGCTGAAGGACTGAAGGTGGGTCCCCTCTTTCCTTTGTATAATTCTTTTCCAACGTCTTTACAGTCCAGGATGATGGGCGGCTCTTCATCAAGCGTATGTTGGGTTAGATCAAAGGTGAATAATTTACGTAA
>JAGQWV010000643.1 GCA_020437045.1 Saprospiraceae bacterium
TTTTTCTTCGACCTTCTGCATTTTCATTACTGGCGATGGGCTGCGAAGGACCATAGCCTTTATATTGGATACGGTCGGCAGGTATTCCCTTCCGAACGAGATACAAGGCCACCGACTTTGCCCGCGCCCGGGACAGTTCCTCACTAAATTTCATGTTTATGGGTTGGCCACGGGTGCCGCCACTGGTATGTCCCCGTACTTCGATCGTCACTTGGGGATGTTCCTCGAGGTAGTGAAATAATTCATCCAGAACTTCATAAGACGACTTGTTACTTAAATTAGAGCTATCGGCTGGAAAGTATAAATTCTCTATTTGGATGATTTGGCCGGTTGCTACCTGCTTTCCATCGTTGAGACTTTTCAGCACTTTATACTCGCTTTTCTTAGGCTTTACCGGTGGCTCTTCGGTAGGAGGCGGGGATGTTTCTTCCGCCGTGGAGCCTCTTTCGATGATGTATACTTGGGTCTCATCCTGTGCCTCTCCCTCTTCATTACGTGCATATAGCCAGATGGTGTTCTTGCCTTCCTTCAATGACAAATTGGTGGAAAAAGCGCCGGTATTTGGGTCGAAGTCGAAAACATCAATAAAAGCGCTGTTAACCCGGAATTTGATTTGCGTTTTTGATTTGATATTGCGTACCACAGCATTGATCTTAACCCTGTTTAAGCGCGGATTAATTTTCTCGATCGGTTGGAGGATCCGTACCGAAGGGGGTATAATCAGCTCTTCGCCGTCGACACAGGAAACCATGCTAAAGTTGGAAGCATGGTCTATGAGAATATTACCATTATAAGGGAAAAGGGTCGGTGTTTTAAAGAAAGCTTCCAAGACAATATGCGATATATCTCTTTTAGGCTCGATTTTCCAGGAATATTTCTGCCAGTTTGTATTTTGGATGGTGGGACTTTCCGCCAGCAGTTCTTTTTTATCACAATATCCGTCTCCACCCCAGATTCTCAATTTGATAGCCTGATCAAAATTTTTCTTTGGCAGGTCATCCGGCAGCATTTCCCGGTTTACCACGGAATCGGGAGCTACGGCACTCCAATATTCACTGGAAGAGCACAAGTAGATGGAAAAAGTGTAACAATGACCTTTTAATAAGGGATGATTCAAATGCTGACCAACAGCTTCCCAGGTATCATTCTCCCGGGTCACCATGCCCAGGTAGGTGTATCCATGATAGGCTGGACGATAGACCTCCCATGCTCCTGATGGTTGAACATCTGGTGGTGATTCATTAGGAAATCCACAATCAATCCAACCTTTCGGGGGTAAACTTGCCCTGGCGATATCCTCAAAGGAGGGATTGACTAATTCCGGATTATTTGGATCCCCCGTATTACCCGGGAGTGCCTGAGACCACATACACTCAGCCAGGAACACCAATCCTATAAGTAAGCTAAAAGTCCTATACCCCTTCATGTCCAACTTTCAAAGCAAAAAAATAACAATTTTCGGTTTCCGACCGACCAAGTTTAAGAAGAAATTAACGGTTGCTCGACCAAAGTCTTTCTCCTTCCTACAAAAATCGAAAAACATATGATTTTGGAAAGAGACTTTGGTCATCTAACTTAAAATTAAGGGACTTTGTTTTTCCTTTGGTTAAGTAAATGCGTTCTCTCCCGTTACGTCATGCCCGGTAATCAACAAATGGATATCATGTGTGCCTTCATAAGTCAATACGGTTTCCAAATTCATCATGTGACGCATGACCGGATATTCATTAGTGATTCCCATGCCGCCATGAATTTGTCTGGCTTCCCGGGCAATTTCCAAAGCCATATGTACATTATTGCGCTTGGCCATCGATATCTGTGCCGGTGAGGCTTTTCCTTTGTTGGCCAATGTACCCAATCGCCATACCAATAGTTGAGCTTTCGTGATCTCCGTGATCATCTCTGCCAGCTTTTTTTGAGTTAGTTGAAAACCGGCGAGCGGTCTTCCAAATTGTTTCCTTTCCAGGGAATAACGCAAGGCCGAATCATAGCAGTCCAAGGCCGCACCAATGGCTCCCCAGGCAATGCCGTAACGAGCTTTGTTCAGGCAAGAAAAAGGACCTTTCAACCCTTCGACATTGGGAAGTACCTGCGACTTTGGCACCCGGACATCTTCGAATACCAGCTCACCGGTGATCGACGCCCGTAGCGACCATTTCCCATGGATTTCCGGAGTACTAAATCCGGGGGTGCCTTTCTCAACGATCAGGCCCTTAATTTTTCCCATCTCGTTTTTTGCCCAGACCACGGCCAGATCAGCCACTGGTGAATTGGTAATCCACATTTTTGCCCCATTGAGAATATAGGCATCTCCGTCATCGCGGATATTGGTCTCCATACCTGCCGGATTTGACCCATGATTGGGTTCGGTCAGTCCGAAACAGCCAATGAGATCACCACTTCCCAGTTTAGGGAGGTACTTTTTCTTTTGCTCTTCCGACCCAAAAGCATAAATAGGATACATCACCAGTGATCCCTGAACCGATGCCATCGACCGGATGCCGGAATCTCCTCGTTCCAGCTCTTGCATGATGATTCCGTATGCAATTTCATCCATGCCACCTCCGCCATATTCGACCGGTAGGCTGGGACCGAATGCACCTATGTCAGCCAGCTCTTTAAAAAGATGGGTAGGGCATTCTGCCCGGTTTGCATAATCTTCGATGATGGGAGTAACCGCCTGTTTCACCCAATCTCGTACGGCCTGGCGGGCTAATAGATGGTCATCTTCCAGTAACTCATCTACCTGGTAATAGTCATGGTATGTATATCTATCCTCTTGACGTATGGACATAATATGATGATTTGAATCGGTGACAAAAATATTATTATTAGATTGAGCACCAGAAAAATATCCAATTATAATATGGCAATCATTGCATTGAAGGGAATGCGATTTCATAGTTTTCATGGCTATTATACCGAAGAGCAATCCGTGGGTAACAACTACGAGATTGATGTATACATCACCAGAGATCTTGCCATGGATGCTATGCATGATGATTTGGACAATACGCTTAACTATGAAACCATTTATGAAGTTTGTAAGGCGGAAATGCAGGTACCAAAACGACTTATCGAAACGGTTGCAAGCAATATCTTGAAGGACCTGCGCAAAAAATTTGGTACCGGGGGATCCTGCAAAGTGTGCATTCGCAAGCTAAATCCTTTACTTGGAGGCTTGGTAGATTATGCCCTAATAGAAATAGAAGGATAAATTTAGGCTTTCGATAACAATTATTTGGTTCTGAATTTCGTCTCACTGACACACAAATACAACAAAATAAACAATGATTAGAATTCTTCTACTCTCCCTCCTGATCTCCTTTGCATCATGTGATGTACTTAAGGAAGTCCAAAATTCAGTGATGTCTGATCCCTCTAATGAAGAGATAATCGCCGGATTAAAAGAAGCACTCAGCATCGGAATTTCCAAGGGCTCAGATCTTCTTTCCAAAGAAGACGGCTATTACAAAAGCATTTATAAGATTTTATTACCTGAAGAAGCCCGGAAAGTAACGGATAAACTAAAAGTAGTTCCGGGATTTACGAATGTGGAAGAGGAAATCGTAAAGAGGTTAAACCGTGCGGCTGAAGATGCTGCTAAAAGTGCCAAGCCAATCTTCGTTGATGCTATTAAGAAGATGACCATCAATGATGCAATCAATATATTGATGGGCCAGCCGGATGCTGCTACTCGATATTTGGAGAATTCTACCTATGATGGTCTGTACACTGCATTTCAACCTAAAATAGTGGAATCCCTTAATCAACTGAATGCCCTCGAATATTGGGAGAAAGCAGTGACGGCTTACAATAAAATCCCCTTTGTCGATAAAGTAAATCCTAAGTTGGATGACTATGTAGCCCGACAAGCGTTAGACGGATTATTTGATATGGTGGAAAAAGAAGAAGCTGCCATTCGTCAGGATCCTTCCAAACGGGTGAGTGCTTTGCTTAAGAAGGTTTTTGCAAAACAAGATTCGTAGGTTACTCGGGTTTCACCGGAGTTTGATTTCGTCACCGAATACGTTTGAAGAGGGCGAATGTCAACGAAAATTAATGGCAGCTTCGGTGCGAGAGATAAAGAGCTTGTCAAAAAAAAACGTAGATGGGGTGGCTAACTTATTAGCATTTGATTCAAGATCGGCGTTTTCCAGGATTTACCTGATCAAATTGGTAATTTGCAAAAGCTAATTGATACGCTCATGCGAATTCTCTTCAAAATATTCTTTTTTGTCTGCTGTTATTGGGGGTCACTCCAGGCGCAGACCACTACTATAGACCTTCACCGGGCTACCATTCAAAATCTTCAGGAATGGATGACAGCTGGTGAAGTGTCGTCTGAAGATATTGTCAGGTATTATTTGGATCGTATAAAAAACTTTGATCAGGCAGGTCCGCAACTTAATTCAGTATTGGTCCTAAATCCTGATGCCCTTCATATAGCCAGAGCCATGGATATGGAAAGAAGGAACGGTCAGGTACGTGGCCCGATGCATGGTATTCCTGTGTTAATAAAAGACAATATTGATACCCACGATAAGATGCCCACGACAGGAGGCTCTATACTCTTGCAGGATAACTTTGTAAGCAGAGATGCTTTTATTGTGCGAAAACTACGGGAATCTGGTGCGGTTCTGCTGGGCAAAACCAACCTCAGTGAGTGGGCAAATTTTCGATCGACGAATTCATCAAGCGGATGGAGTAGTGCCGGAGGTCAAACTAAAAATCCATTTGATACCCTGATGAGTCCCTGTGGATCATCTTCCGGTTCGGGGGTGGCCGTGGCCGCTGATTTTTGTGCCGCTGCCATTGGCACGGAAACAGATGGTTCCATTGCCTGTCCCTCTGCTGTCAATGGCATTGTGGGTATAAAACCCACCGTTGGTTTATGGAGTCGTAGTGGTATTATTCCCATCAGTCATACGCAGGATACTCCGGGGCCAATGGCTAGGACCGTGATGGATGCCGCAACCCTATTGTCTGCTTGTGCCGGTATCGACGAAGGTGATACTGCAACATTAGGGCTGAAAAAAAAGAATGACTACACGATCTATTGTCGTGATACAGCGCTGGAGAATAGCAGACTCGGAGTGGATATTACCTTCTTAAATGGACAGGATACCGTTTCAAAAATATTTCAGCAAGCCCTGAAGAAGATGGAGCAGGCTGGAGCTCAGATTATCCCGCTCAATTATGCTCCTTTGCTAAAAGGCATCGGAAAGATGGAATTTGATATCCTGCTGTATGAATTTAAACACGGTATTACCAAATATTTGTTGGAAACAAATTTACCCTACCAAAATTTACAGGATTTAATCCTGGCCAATGAAGAAGGTAAAGCGCAAACCATGCCTTTTTTTGGACAAGAGATTTTTCAGATGGCCGAAGATAAAGGATCACTCATGGATTCCGCCTATCAAGCGGCACTGATCAATTGTACGGAACGATCCAGACGGCTTATAGATAGCCTCATGACCACTCATCAACTTACAGCAATTGTAGGACCAGCATTAGGTGCCGCCTGGAAGATCGATCATGAACATGGAGATCATAGCTCCGGTCCAAGTTCCTATAGCATCGCTTCCCGTTCGGGTTATCCCAGTATTACGGTACCATCTGCTATGATTAATGGCCTGCCGTTAGCTCTTTGTTTTATGGGTCGTGCTTATCAGGAGGATAGAATTATCGGGCTTGCCTATGCATTCGAGCAGAAGTTTGGACCCAAATTGCTGACTGGATTTTAAGTACACCAATTCATCAACGAATCAGCATTTTTTGCCCTTGCTTCATAATGTGATATTTGGCTTTTAGCGCATCGCTGAGACGAAGTTTTACCTCGTCAGGATAGCCTTTTGCCCAAAATCTTGAGCGTTCATCCACCACAATAGTGCTGTGATGTTGAGGAAAGATATAGTCTGGATTCAAGGTATTAATGAGGATCACAGAGCGATCGATATACATGTTATGTTCCGTCGGAGAAAAGAATAACACATCTACATCTTCCAGAAACAGGTGATCTTCCAAGAGATACGAATCTCCCGGTTGTAAAAAAGTATGTCCATCCACATCAAGCAGATATCCGCAATCCTGTAAGTTGGCTTCGTAGTAAATGGCAAAGTTCGCATTGCCATGAATCGCCCGCAAAGGAGTAACGGAGATTCCCTTAATATGAAAGGGTTCTCTGGGTTTTGCAATTTGCAGGCGGTCTTCTGGTATGTTCAATTCATGGGCGATCTCCACACAACTTTCAGGGATCACAAAGAGGCAATTCGATTTCTCGACCAAAGCTTTAGTGACTGTACGGTTGAAATGATCATTGTGCGCATGGGTCACGAAAGAAATATCAAGAATTTCCGATAGTTCATCGGTAGTTATTTTAGGTGGATTGATTCGTTCGGGGTAATCCAGAAGCATATCTGTAGCAATGACTAAACCATTTGATTTGATGATCCAACCATTGTGGCCTACCCACCAAAGCGCTGTGCCTTGCTGATGATTTTTGATCTGGTCATAGACGGACAATTCCTGACTTCGGATCAGCAAAATAAAACCCAGCGAAAAAACAACCACCAATATCATTCTCATGCTTAAAAAAATTGTCCCAATGGAAGATAAGGATTCCCGGCAAGACCCCTTTTATCAGCGCACTAATTCATTTCTTTTTTAGTATTTTGACAGCAACAAAAATCAGCCAGGAACTGAAATCTTTATAGAATGTCCGGATGTCATCATTTTGAACAGATCCACACCAGACGTGACTTTTTGTCCAAAACGGCTCTGGGCCTGGGTACAGTTGGACTGGCCTCGATTTTAAATCCGGTATTGGGACAAAGTCAGACGCTTACCGGTCCGGGAAAAATGTTTCACTTTGCTCCCAAGGCTAAGCGAGTCATATACTTATTTCAGAGTGGTGCTCCATCTCAGATTGATTTGTTTGATCCCAAGCCACTCTTAAAGGAGATGAATGGCCAGGAGTTACCCGATTCGGTGCGTAAAGGGCAGCGACTCACAGGCATGACTGCCGGGCAAACCTCTTTTCCTTTGGCTGGATCACTGTTTTCGTTTAAGAAATATGGGCAATCTGGGGCCTGGATGAGTGAGCTTCTTCCTTATCAATCGAAGATCGTCGACGACCTCTGCTTTATACATTCGATGTATACAGAAGCGATTAACCATGATCCGGCGGCCACTTTTATCCAAACAGGGTCGCAACAGCCGGGTAGACCGTCTATGGGAAGTTGGATCGACTACGGTTTGGGAAGTGATAATGAGGATCTTCCCGCTTTCATCGTTTTAGTAACCAAAAATAAGGGTGGTCAACCGTTGTATTCCCGTCTTTGGGGAAGTGGTTTTCTGCCTTCACAATATCAAGGCGTGCAGTTCAGAGCAGGTGTCGATCCGGTGCTGTATCTGAGCAATCCGG
>JAGQWV010000644.1 GCA_020437045.1 Saprospiraceae bacterium
TCCGATCTTTGCTCATGGTTTCTAAGATCGCTTTGGTTAAGTCAGGCTATGTTATTTCCTCTCTTTTATTTTGTTTACTATGATTTATTACTACACTTTTTGCGACTACCCACTAAATACGTGCAAGAGCCTAAAATTTTTACTTACTTACCATGAAAGTAAAGCGAACCTATCTTAATCTGAAACAGATCTTTGTCACACACAAATGATCTTTTACAATGCCCACGTACCTCCCACTTCTGCATACGGGATACAGCCCTTCCATTCACCAGGAATTTCATCAAATACGAGGGCTTCCTTGGCTCCAACTTCACTGGTAAAATATCCGGTAATCGTTAATTGCCGGATAAAGTCAAAAAATTTGCTGCTACTTATATCGGAGGTCTGCACTTTTTCTCCTTCATTAGCCATTTCTGCTGCCCTTTCCTCGTCCGACTTTCTGATGTTAGAGGTGCCGGAAAATTTTGCAAGGATTTGGTCTTTCTGGCCATCATTCAGGTCCACGAATGCTTTCCCAAAATCAGTTTTTGCCACTCCATTAATTTCATCAAGACCTGCATAAAATTCTGCACGCTCTTCATCGGACGCTATATCCTTCAAAAAAGAATCAATGTATCGATCGACCATGGCATCCTTGGCCCCGGGTGTATTCGTTTTCGGAATAATTCTTTCGGTAATTTCCGCCACCGTGATAGCTTGATCCGGTGCCAGGATTTCCGGGGTCCAGTCCAATGCTGTGGAGCTGGGCTTGCAGCCGGACATAACGGCCGCGATGGTTGAGGCTGATAATGCTCCTCCAATGATATAGGATGTACGACGAAGTGCTTCTCTTCTACTGATCATTCTTTCTAATTTAAAGCCTTACATATTCATTTTCTTCAATTCATTTACCGCATGATCTACGGCCCTGGCGGTCAAAGCCATATACGTCAATGACGGATTGACACAGGACGCCGATGCCATACATGCTCCATCCGTAACATAGACATTTGGGGCTGCCCATACCTGATTGTATTTATTCAATACCGAATTCTTCGGGCTGGTACCCATTCGTGCAGTGCCCATTTCGTGGATACCCAAACCGGGCGCCCCTGGTGTGTCATAGGTGCTTACATTTTTTAGTCCGGCCGCTTCCAACATTTCCGCTGCTGAATCAGCCATATCTTTGCGCATGGCCCACTCATTTTCTTTAAACTCACAGTCGAATGTTAAAGTGCTTTGACCGAAAGCATCTTTCAAATCTTCATTCAAAAACACCCTGTTTTCATGATTTGGCAACATCTCACCAAAACCGGTCAATCCCATTCGCCACTTTCCCGGTTCGATCAATTCCTCTTTTAGTCCTTCACCAAAACCCAATTCCTTCACACTTCTACTCCAGGACAATCGACTGGCTCCTCCCTGGTATCCATAACCCCGGACAAAATCTTTCATCTTGGTGTTGCCATCCACATTTCTAAACCGGGGAATGTAGATGCCGTTTGGTCTTCGACCTTTGTAATATTTATCGGTAAATCCGTCATATTCTCCTGATGCTCCGGTCCGAAAATGATGATCCATCAGATTGTGACCTAATTCTCCACTCTGATTACCCAGGCCATTGGGATTAGCTTCATCCTTGGTGTTTAATAAAATAAAAGTACTCCCCAGGGTACTGGCACACAAAAACACCACATTGGCGTAAAATTCATGTACTTCCTGAGTTTCTGCATCAATTACCCGAACCCCCTTTGCCCGCTTGGCATCTTTATCATATATAATTGAATTTACGATAGAAAAGGGTCGAATCACCAGATTGCCTGTAGCTTCTGCTGCGGGGATGGTCGATGCATTACTGCTGAAATACGCACCATAAGGACATCCTCTGATGCACCGGTTACGAAACTGACAACTACCTCTGCCCATATGGGGTTGCGTCAAATTGGCTACGCGACCAATGGTCATGATCCGATCCGTAAAATTTTCCCGGATCTTGGTAGATACATGATCTTCCAGACAATTAAACTCCATCGCGGGCAGGAACTTTCCGTCGGGAAGCTGGTGCAGACCTTCTGCTCTCCCCGATATGCCGGCAAAACTCTCCACATAATCGTACCAGGGTTCGATATCCTTATATCTGATCGGCCAGTCTGTTCCAACACCTTGCTCCGCATTGGCTCCAAAATCAAGATCGCTCCAGCGATAGCTCTGTCTGCCCCACAAGAGCGATCTGCCGCCCACGTGATATCCTCTGATCCAGTCAAAGCGCTTTATTTCCGAATATGGATTTTCCAGGTCATTGACAAACCAGTGTTTGGTGGATTCCCGGATGGTATATCCTGTTCTGCTTTGCTTCTCATAATTTTTCATTTCTTCCCTGGAGACCTGATCCCGGTTGGGAAGCTCCCAGCTATTGAGGGTAGCCGTAGGATAGTCGCCGTGCTTTACCATACGACCGCGCTCCAGCACCAAGGTTTTTAACCCTTTTTCAGTGAGCTCTTTAGCTGCCCAGCCACCACTGATACCAGATCCCACCACAATGGCATCATAGGTAACCTCGTCTTTACCTTTAGAATTAAATAGCATGATTCTCTTTAATTTAAGTCAAGGGTGAAAAATTAACAAATTAGCAATAGAATGATTGCTTTTTTATTGGCAAACGGGATTTAAATACAGAAACGTACGTAATTACGAAATATTTAACAGATCACTTATAACGTTTACCATGCTTAATAATCAGGTCTACATCCTGCAATAAGTCGATATATCGGAGTACATCTCCTTTCACCGCAATGATATCAGCATACTTACCTTCGCTAACCGTACCTACCTGATCATCAACTCCCATCAACACGGAAGGCCAGTAGGTAGCCCCTTTGATGGCGTACATAGGATCAATGCCAAATTCATTTACCCAAACATCCAATTCGTGCCAGGTACTTTGGCTGTGAAACTTCATGGGAATACCACTATCCGTACCAATAATAAGGACCAGACCCGATTCTTTTAGCTGATTGAATTTACGCTGTAGGGTTGGTCTTCGAGTCGGCGTAATCTGAAAATAAGGCAACCTACCCGGATATCGAATGGACTGCTTTATATCCTGAATGATCGAATCAGGTAAATCAAGATGCCAGGAATCATTATCCAGGGATTCCGGATTGTCTCTGACATATTCGTAATTGTAAAGACCTTCGACGGTCGGACACCAAAACATGGGTCCCAAATTCATCTGTGCCGTTCGTTCTCTGATCATGGCTAATACATCATCAGGATATTCTGGAGCAGATGACAATCCTGTATGTTCAAAGCAGTCTACACCTGCCAAAAGTCCGCGTCTGATTTCTTCAGGTCGATGGCTATGGGCTACCACGGTAAGATTATGCTTGTGTGCCTCGTCGACTACAGCATATACCTCATCCATTTCCATTTGATCCTGATCAATCAACTTAATGCAGTTTACCCCGGCATCAGCCAACTTTTTGACCTTGGCTCTTGCATCCTCGACTCCTTTTACCCCCCAGCGAAAATCTTCCGTACCCGGATATGGCTCGTGTTGTATGAAAGGACCGGAAACATACAGCGTCGGACCTGGTAATTTGCCACTATTGATATTATCGCGTACGGCAATGCTGGCCTCTAGCGGGCCTCCAAGATCACGGGCACTAGTCACTCCAGCCATGAGCAGTTGGTGGGCAGAGGCTGGCATAATTACATCTTTAAAGAGGGGAGGATATTTTTTATCCCAATAAGCATAATTACTATGCCCGTTTATCATAAGATGTACATGCATATCCCATAATCCCGGCATGACACTCATACCTTCTGTTGAAATGATCTCTGCTCCATCCGGAATGGTAATTTTTCCTACCTGACCTATTTCCTTAATTCGTTCACCTTCGATGATGACCACACTATTTTGCAACGGTGTCCCTCCAAATCCGTCGATCAATGTGCCACCAACGAGTGCTTTCACCTGGGCATATGAACCCATCGAAAATTGAAGGATGAAAAATAGAAGTGTCGCGATTCTGTACATAGTAAGCGCTTTTAATATTACAATGATATAGCCGGTTGGATCACCCGGTAAAAATTATCGACAACCAAATTATGGAATTGGGGTAAATAGCAACTCTTAAATTAAAAGTTGGGACTCAATATTACAAATTGAAAATGCATTGCTGCCTACAAATTGATTCCCACTAAAAATAAAGAACAACATTAAAGCAATAAACCATTTTCAAAGATAGTTTTTAAGTCGCATAAACCCTTAAACAGTGGCAAGAGTAAAAAATATGATCGATCTTAATATCCTGAAGCATTACGCTTTAGCGACCACGTTTTTGTTCGTGCTACTAGCTACTTATGCCTTGGTTCTTGTATTTCAATATGGATTTTTGGAATCGATGCATTTGACGCAAGTGCAGAAATTGAGTACGATTCTATTCTTTCTGGTTTTGGGTACTAGCTTGGCCGGGGCTTTATTCAACCATATCGTCAACTACCAACCTAAATCACGAAATGCTTTTGCATTCGTCTTTTCGGTAAGTTCACTAAAATTTCTGGCTACTCTGTTAGCCTTTCAGGTGTTAGGTCTCTAACAGACTGATGAATGCAAGTCCACTATTCATGATCCGCTAAGAGGATCTGTTTCCTTTAGCATAGCAAGATTTCCCCATCGATTTGAATCCTTTGGCTCAAGATCTGATCACCAACTGGTAGCTTGTTTTCTTAAAAAACATAAAAAAAGTTTTTATCGTGCAAAATGAGTGCACGGTAAACTTCGTACTTCGTATCATCAATTAAAACATGATGATTATGTGTGAGAGCATTAATATCCAGGAAAGAATCGATACAGTTGCACTTGACCTTATAAAAGATGGAGGTAATTTTTTTGATCACAGTGCGGAAATCCTGGCGGACTTCCTGGATTTGTGCCCGGAACAAAATGTGTGGATGTATGAGCCTGATCCTTCTGATCCGGAAGCACAACTAACTTATGCAACTTTTCGACTTCAGGCATCAAATGGGACCACTTTTCACATGAGCTGTCTACTCAATGACCACAGTGAAGTATTGGAATGGATTGGGCCGCATGACGTAAGATTTCCGGAAAAAATCGAACCCATCATGGTCTCCGCTTTGGCCGCCTGATTCCAGAGGAAAACTTTCATCAATGGAAAGGATTTCATTCTGCTTTTCATTCTGAAAAACAAAGCAGCCTCATTCCACAATTCTAGTGCAGCATTTCCGAAGTAACTGATATTACTGTCGAGATTATTTTTTGTCAGATC
>JAGQWV010000645.1 GCA_020437045.1 Saprospiraceae bacterium
CACTCATTGCCATACTCAATAATTCGCAAACACCTGTCAGTCTAAAACAGGCCGCACTTGTCACATTAAAAAACTACTCCAATGATGAGATAGGTGAAAAAGTTGCCTCAGCATATCCCGACCGCTTACGCGCTGACCCCGAAGTTCGTCTATCTGCCCTCTCCCTGCTAACGAGCCGTCCGATATGGACTCAGAGCCTTTTAAAACTCGTTGCTGATACCCGTCAGATTCACAAAGAAGATATTCCCAGTTATTTGGTTATGCAGATGAAATTGTCGGAAGATCCGGAAGTCAGCCAACGGGTAAAATCCATCTGGCCGGAACTGGAAAATGCTGATGAAACCGGGAAAGAAAAGCAATATTTAAATACCCTGGCATTGATCAATAAAGGTTCCGGAAATGCGGAAACCGGGAAAAAAATATTTGAAACCTATTGCAGCTCCTGCCACCGGCTGGGGCCAATGGGAAAAGACATCGGACCAGATCTGAGTGGATATGACCGAAGAAACACCAAGGACTTATTATACAACATCATTTATCCCAATGCAGATATTAGGGAGGGCTATGTTAATTACCTGGTAAATCTCGAAGGAGGTACAACTGTCATGGGGAGCATTCTTGCCAACGAAGGAAGTAATATCGTAATACGAGCTGCCAGTGGTGAGACGGTCACTCTTCCGGAAAGCAAAATAAAGTCTATGGAAGCCCTGGAAAAATCTTTGATGCCAGAAGGGCTCTTGTCCAATCTGTCTGAAAAAGAAATCCAGGATCTATTTAGCTTTCTTGCCCAGGAACCTTAAACAGATAAGGGTTGGAAATCAGGCAAATTACAGCATCTGAAACCTGGGAAATTCGTCAACAGGTCATGTGGCCAGATCAGCCTTTGTCCTATGTCATTTTACCTGATGATGATCATGGAATGCACTTCGGATTATTTCTTAATGCCCGGCTTATTTCTGTGGCATCCATCTTTATAACTGAGAATCAGGCCCAATTGAGAAAATTTGCAACAAAAAGAGAGTATCAGCAGAAGGGCTATGGAACCGCTCTCCTGCAATATATCATCGACCAAATCACAAAAAAAGGAACTGAGAAAATATGGTGTAATGCCCGTAAAATGAAGAGTAATTTCTATGAAAATTTTGGTTTTACGTATACCGATAAAGAATTTCAAAAAGGAAAAATCCCGTATGTCATCATGGAGAAACGACTTTGATCATTTTCCATTTTCACTGCGGCCACTAACTTCCAACAACTTCTTTAATTCCTGATTAAATTCTGTGTCATTCATTAATTCCTCAATTGTGATATGCATCCGGTATCGCCAGTAGTGATTCGGATCCGCAGGGATGTTTATTCGTTCTTCCATTGGATCTTTCCGTTTTAATCGGTCATTGAGTGCCAGTAAATCCTGGATGGGAAATATAGACCACATATTCTCCCAATGGAGGTGCTGTGCGATAATTTGCTCAGCGATTCCACTTGTACAAACTTCCGGCGGGTTCCCCGTCTGATGTAACTCATTATGATAAAATCGGGCAAGGTAATTCCGGTCACTCTCCTGCCACCATGCACGGATAGGTGACATATCATGTGTTGATGTGCTACACACAGAAAGGTAGGGTATGTCCCTGGCCTGTAAAAACTCAGTCTGAGGATTTTTGGACATTCTCTGAATTTCTAACGTTAAGATTTCCAGCTCTTTCATTACCTGTGGGACACAGTCAGGTATCATACCTAAATCTTCTCCACAAATCAACATTTCGGTAGCATCCTTTACAACCGGAAGCTTTATCATCCCCTGTTCCTTCCAGAAAGAATCCTGTCTTCGGTAATAATAATCGACATACAAATCATTGAGGTTTTCCTGGGTTTCAGGGTCCAGTGCCTTGAAGGAGAATGTATTTTGGAAGTCAATTCTGGGATGATATGCATCCTCTTTAGTATCAGGATCATCGATAAATAAAACTTCAGCATGCAATTGCAAAAGAGCATCCCTCCAGCTCTTCGTCCTTTTATTTTTATTAAAATATTCAAAGACTTTACGCTGATTGCTAAAATCATCTTTAAATTGGTAGAATCCCGCGTCACTTATAAAAAAAAGGTTTTTCACCTTTTTCACATCTTTCGTAAAAAGTTGATTGAGAATATCATCATTAATAAATGGAGTGCAAAATCTTTTATAATTAAATGGAATCTTTCGATCCACAAACTCTTCCGCAGGAATGGGAATGGCTGGATTAAAATAACCCAGGACACCCTGTATTTGATCGAAAGGTATTTGCCAAATACGAAAAAAACCTAAAATGTGATCAATACGCATCGCATCAAAATATCGAGCTAAATTCCGTAGTCGATTTTTCCACCAGGTGTAATTATTTTCTGCCATTACATCCCACCGATACGTTGGAAAACCCCAATTCTGTCCTAATGCTGAAAAAGGATCCGGGGGAGCACCGGCCTGCATCCCCATATTAAATAAATGTGGTTTAGTCCAGGCATCCACACTATTCCTATAGATACCAATGGCGATATCTCCCTTAAGTACCACCCCTTTGCTGCGTGCATAATCCGTTACTTGCTTAAGTTGATCATCAAGACAAAACTGCAGGTAATAGTAAAAGAGAATCTGACTATAATAGGGAGATTTCCGATCACAAAAATTATCGATGAGTTCGGGGGTAAATACATTATATTTTTCCCAGGCCCTAAATTGAGGTGTTTCATACTTATCACGCAGCACACAAAAAATGGCATAAGGTTTTAACCAGTGCCCGTTCAGATCCAAAAAATTCTTAAAAGCCCTCGTCTTTGGAAAATTGTTTTTTTGAGTTTGAAAAATATTTCTGGCATAATCGAGCTTCAGTGTCATGACCTCCATATAATCCACTTCAGACATTTGATTAAGCCGTCTCTGATGCTCTCTATATTCGTCCTGATCCACGGCTTCTTGAAAGCCCTTTAATTGAGACAAATCGAGATATTGAGGATGCAATGCAAATACGGAAATGGAAGAATATGGATAAGAATCGGTCCAGGTACCGTTGGCGGATGTATCATTAATAGGTAGGATCTGTATCAGTTGCATTCCGGTATTCTGTGCCCAATCAATCAATAATCGAAGGTCGGTAAATGATCCTACTCCAAAACTATTTTGTGTTCTAATTGAAAAAACGGGAATGGCGAGACCCGCTCCTCTCCACCGTGGAATATTTATCCGGATATAAGTATCTCGCAGTAGCAAGAGATCATAATCCTGTGTTGTATATGTGGAAAACCATCGATTCTCTCCTTCTTCAATAGAAACAACTCTTTTCTTTTCCGGATCAAAAAATCCGTATTTGTATTGAATGATTGCCCTTTTAGGCAACTCGATTCTTCTTTCCCACCGGGGGAAAAATTTAGCATCCAACACGAGTGGTTGCCGAATATCCCAATTCCCTAACGCTTTAATATTTCCCAAAATACAAACCTGTAAATTCTGAGGCACCCGGGGTACTTCTATCTGAAAGTGTAAAATCCGGTTATATACTGCTTCACGTCCTTGAAAAACATCATTTTTAGATTTAAAAATTACCTTGGTGAATGCCGATTTGTAATAGATATTTTCGGGATGATGATTGCTACGCCAGTTTTCCTTCAAATAGATCTTTCCCGAATTGACAATCTTTTCGGAAAAGCATCTTTCCTCTCCCCATTCCCTGTCCAAAAGTTCACCAGCTTCTCCAACGACCACATAATGATATCGCACAGAGGGATGGAGATTTTTTAGGGTTAGGGTACCTCTCCAAATCCCATCCGTTATATATTCCAGCGCAAGGGCATCTTCTAAATCGCGATTCCCCAATTCAGGAATATTGCCTACGACCTTCAAGTGTTGCCCCCATTGGGTATGATAAATAATCTCAAAAGTGATTGACACCATTTTCCGATATTTTTGGACAACATAAAACTACCTCTATTTACCTCTGAATGAAGAAAAATTCATGAAGATGCAAACCGGACAGGACAGAAGCGCGGAGAGAAACTACAGCTATTTATCTGATGATCAATGAAATATGAAGAATATATTCGCGTATAAATTTCAGGTAAAATTGAAGGCATGATCTATAGATGAACATAGGATATCTTAAAATACAATCCCCTTAAGAGATCCTGTTCACGTCGACATTACTTATTATACCTTATATTCGTTCAGTTCAAAATTCTTTATATTATCAAAAGCTCTTATCAATGAAGTGGTCAACAATTCTTTTGCTATTGCTTTCATTCAGTTTTCCGGATCTCATAGCCCAACAAGAAAATGATGATCCTATTGACAAGGCCATATCCGGTCTCAAATGGCGGAATATAGGTCCTGCGTTTTGCGCTGGACGTATCGCAGATATTGCCATTCATCCTCAAGATGAACATACCTGGTATATCGCCGTAGCTTCGGGGGGAGTGTGGAAGACAGAGAACTCGGGCACAACCTGGAAATCACTGTTTGATGGGCAGAAATCCTATTCCACCGGTTGCATTACCATCGACCCTAACAATAATCACACTGTATGGGTGGGTACGGGTGAAAATGTTGGTGGCCGGCATGTCGGATTTGGAGACGGAATATACCGTAGCAATGATGATGGAGTTTCCTGGAAAAATATGGGGCTTAAGGCTTCTGAGCATATCTCAAAGATTATTGTTCATCCATCCAATTCCGACATTGTTTTTGTAGCGGTGCAGGGCCCCCTGTGGAGTAAAGGTGGTGAGCGCGGATTTTACAAATCTACCGATGGTGGAAATACATGGCATCGGACCTTGGGTGATGATGAATGGACCGGGGTAACGGATATTGCACTTGATCCACGTGATCCTGATGTAATCTATGCTGCCACCTGGCAACGACATCGTACCGTTGCTGCCTATATGGGTGGAGGACCAGGATCGGCTATATACCGCAGCACAGATGGAGGGGAGAATTGGGAAAAACTGACCTCTGGAATACCAAAATCAAATCTTGGCAAGATCGGCTTAGCAGTATCTCCACAGAATCCTGACAAAGTTTATGCAGTTATAGAAACAGACCGGACTCAGGGAGGACTTTATCTGAGTAGTGATCGGGGTAACAGCTGGACAAAACAATCAAATACCGTTTCCGGAGGAACGGGACCACATTACTATCAAGAATTATATGCCTCTCCTCACCAGGAAGGATTGATCTACCTGATGGATGTGCGGATTCAAGTTTCGCATGATGATGGTAAGACATTCAACGAGTTGAGTGAAAGAGATAAACACTCTGACAATCATGCTATTGCCTTCCGAAAGGATGAACCCGATTATCTCCTGGTGGGAACGGATGCCGGCCTCTACGAAAGTTTCGATCATGCAGAGACCTGGAAGTTTATTGACAACATGCCTCTCACTCAATATTATAAGGTGGCTGTGGACGACGCCAAACCCTTCTACTTTGTCTATGGAGGAACTCAAGACAATGGATCGAGTGGTGGTCCATCCAGAACGGATAATGAACATGGCATTATGAATCAGGATTTCTTTAAAACCCTGGGGGCGGATGGCCATCAGTCGGCAACGGAACCGGGCAATCCAAACATTATGTATGCGGAGACGCAACAAGGCGGATTGCACAGAGTTGATCGAATTACCGGCGAACAGGTCTATATCCAACCGCAAGCTGGTGAAAATGACCCAGCAGAGCGATTTAACTGGGATGCACCGATAGTAGTAAGTCCACATAATCCAGCTAGACTTTATGTCGCATCTCAACGGGTTTGGCGTTCGGAAAATCGTGGCGACAGCTGGACTCCCATATCCGGCGACCTCACACGAAATGAAGAGCGAATGAGACTCCCCATCATGGATCGTATACAGAGTTGGGATAATCCATGGGACATGAAAGCCATGAGCAATTATAATAGTATTACCTCCCTCTCCGAATCACCTTTGAAAGCAGGACTTTTATTTGCCGGAACCGACGATGGAATTATCCAAATCTCTGAAGATGGAGGTCAAACCTGGAGAAAGGTTGAAATAAAGAATATCAATGGGGTACCACAACGAGCTTTTGTAAATGATATTCGAGCGGACCTCCATGATGTCAATACCGTCTATATTTGTTTGGACAACCATAAAGAAGGTGATTTTAGTCCTTATCTAATCAAAAGTACAGACCTTGGAAAAAATTGGTCAATCATCACCTCCGGGTTAGGTGAGAGAAATCTGATCTGGCGTACGGTACAAGATCATGAGGATCCTAATTTAATGTTTTGTGCTACAGAAACGGGCCCATATTGCAGTTTTGATGGAGGTATGAAATGGCATCCTTTGAAGGGAGGGTTACCCACTATTTCATTTCGGGATATTACCATCCAGCGCAGAGAGAATGACTTAGTGGGAGCCTCATTTGGCCGGGGATTCTTTATACTGGATGATTTGTCTCCGCTGAGAAATCTTTCGACAACCGATCTTGCCGGAGAAGCAAAACTTTTTCCGGTAAAAGATGCCTTATGGTATCAGGAAAAAACAGTTGATAATTTCAGCGGACATGGAAACTATGCAGCCGAAAATCCTCCTTTCGGAGCAATCTTCACTTATTATGTCTCGGATGAACTGTCTAAAAATATGGAAAGCACCCGTAAGGATCAGGAGAAAGCGCTAAATAAAGATGGCAAGGATATCCCATTTCCCGGTTGGGAGGCTTTGGAAAATGAAGCGAGAGAAGAGAAAACCAGTCTCCTATTCGTTATTCGGGATGCAGATGATATGGTGGTGAATACTGTAGAAGGTAAAACGGCAAAGGGGATTCATCGTACAAACTGGGAGTTAAATTATTCTTCCAAGAATGGAATAACCTTGTCTTCAACTGGTCGAGGTGGTCGATTTTTCGGTAGAGGTGGATTCCTGGCAACTCCCGGAAAATACACGGTGCAGATGTATAAATCGCACAATGGCATGATGACTCCACTTTCTGAGAAAGAGTCTTTCAATGTAAAAGAACTACGAGAAGGGGCCTTACCAAGAGCGAATAATGCAGCGGTTGCGGAATTTCGTAAGACGGTGGAAACCTTCCAGCAAGACCTCACCGCCACGACTACCGTGCTATCAGAAACCAGTAAAAAAGTGGATGCCTTAAAGACGGCGGCCATGCGCAGTGATCAGCTGGATCCTGCTATTTTGTCAAAAATCTACGAAACCAAACAAAAGGTTTTAGATCTGGAGAAATTGATGAATGGAGATCCGGTAAAGGACGAAGTTGGTGAACTTTATGAAAACACTCCACGATCGATGATGTTTCTGGGATTTCGTGCACTACGAACGACGTATGGACCGACGGAGATGCACAAAGAGGGAGTCAAATTAGGTATTAAAAAACTTGCAGAAATCAAATCGAAGTTAAGCGCTATAAACCATGAAGATATCAGTGAGATCACCACTGCCTTAAAAAAAGCAGGAGCACCCTGGGTAGAAGGGGAAGGTTTGATACAAAATCATTGAGAACAAAAAAAAATCACCGGATTTTGTCCGGTGATTTTTTTTATCCTAGAACTTTCTCACAATAAGAAAGACATTTTTGTACTTCTTTAACAGCATCTGAATCATCTGGAATGGCATATTCAAGTTCGATAGTCGCCGGAAATTCATATTTCTTAGTTCTCATCAACTCAAGGATATCTTTAATTGGCGTATCTCCCATACCCCAAGGGAGATTTTTCTTACCGTGCGCCGGTGTTTGACGATCCTTCAAGTGCATACTCTTAATATGATCGTGTTTTTCCTGCAAAATACCCAACGGATCCGGGTTGCCCGCTGCAACATAATGCCCAATGTCAATATTCATAGCATTATATGGAGACTGCTTCAAGGCCGTATCCCAAAATGTTGGTGTCTGCTGTTCATGCCCATGATAAGCCACATAAACCTTATGTTTCTTGGCCAATTTGCCTAATCGAAGGGTCTGCGCATCATCACCGGGGTTTTCCAGGGTTACATGACTGGCACCCAGCATTTTGGCTGCCTTCATTCCATAAACGATCTCTGCATCAGTGTTATTCCGACCAAATGCACTTGGCTTAAAAGCATAGATATGTACTCCTTTGGCATCAAACATCTTCTTTACCTCCTTAAACTTTTCCAATGGAGCTTTGGCACGCCAGATGGCAACCTCTGAATCATATGCATCCATAGCTTTTTGCATTTCTGCCAATTCTTTTTTATCATTTTCACTCAACATTTCCTTTCGCCTCAATGCATTGAATGCCGACCGATCTACCGGATTGGTTGGTTTACCGGCATATGATTCTGCAGGATCACCCATTAATTCGGTGGCACCAAGACCACTATCGACTATATATTGCAAAGTAGCCTCTGCACTTTGATCTGGCAAACTCCGAAAAGAGTAGGTAATGACACCAATGTTTACTCCACTTATAAATGAATCCGGACGCCCCCAGTTTTTTAATATTGCTGGTGCTCCAAACATTGCTCCAGATCCTAATGACGCACCTAATAATGTGCCACCGGTACGAATAAATCCCCTTCTACTTAAATGTTTTTCATCCTTATTCATGACAATAACAAGTATTTTTAAAATTCATCTAATTTATATAAATTATAATCAGAACTACGATAAACTACGATGTGATATTGCCTTCAGCATTGAACAAAAATTTCCAAACACCCCTGATATAAATCCAAGTGCATTCCCTTTTTTGTCGATTTCTTATTAAATTCCGATTTAAACCTAATAGCATGCATGACCTTTATCCTCTCCTGATTTTGGCTTTGAGTCTTACCAGCGTCTCCGCACAAGAAGACTTTAGCGATTCACAAATTTTGCAATGGTACAAAGAATTACGTGTGGCAGATGTCTCCGACGGGATGGATATGGCTGGATTGGCAGACATCGGGCTGATGGAAAATAATATTATGGCCGTATGGAAGGACATCGAAAATTTCGATCATGTCATCCGTGGCATTGCTGTGACTGCACGCTATATACCGACAAATCGACCTCGACCGGTATTTGAGAATGATGATAATTTTCGCTCCTGGGAGGGCAATTGGTATGGACAAATATCATCAGAACCGTTTGTCGAATTTCTAAAAGAGGGTTCGATATTGGTGATCGATGCAAATGGAGATGGTGACACCGGTTCTATTGGTTCCAATAATAGTTTACTTTGGAAATCAAAGGGTATGGTTGGTATCGTCACAACCGGTAGTCTTCGTGATAGTGACGAAGTAATTAAACAAAAAATACCTGTCTATATGGATCCTCTTCAACGAGGCCGGGGAATTCGCCCGGGAAGAAATGAAATCGAATCTGTGCAGAAAACGGTACAGGTAGGGGGAGTACAAATAAATCCAGGTGATGTAGTTGTTGCCGATGGTGATGGAGTAATTGTGGTACCCAGAAAATATGCAAAAAGAGTGGCTGAAGCAGCTCAGATAATTCTGGATGGTGATAAAAATGGACGTAGAGCACTTTACAAGCAGTTAGGAATACCGCTTGATTTTACTGTTGAGGAAAAAAATTAGATCGCTATTTTTTAAAAACGAAAAATACGGCCAGTATCAGAAAAACAAAGGCAATGACATAATTCCAGCGAAAGGATTCTGTGCGAAAAACCACTAATGTAAAGGCCGTAAAAACCATTAGTGAAATTACTTCCTGTATGATCTTTAACTGAAATAAATTAAACGGTCCGCCATAGAGTTTAAAGCCAATTCGATTGGCCGGCACCTGCATGCAATATTCAAAAAAAGCAATGCCCCAACTGATTAAAATAAACCCAAACAATCCCAATTTGCTCATCCATTTTATTTCGCCAAAGCGTAGGTGACCGTACCAGGCTACTGTCATAAAAACATTGGAGAGCAGCAGAAGGAACACAGCATAGACTCCTTTCATATCGATGTCTTGTATTTTATTTAGAGGAAAATTACCATCAACCAGGGCCAGAAATCCGGACCGATAGGCCATCTGCCCCGGCTAAGCTATTTTGATTTTCTAAAAAGCTTTTTATTCACCTTTTTAAGTTTCTTGTGCCAGATATCATAGGTGTAGCACTGTTCCCATCCCTTATAGTCATAGTGCCACCACTCGTAGGGATATATTTCAAAACCTACATCTAACATCGCATCCTTGAGAATCTGTCGGTTTTGCAGTGCTTCCGGACTAGCATCCATATAGTCATGATGAGAACGGACTGTGGTCTCATCGTATCCTGAAGGCATTTCCACAATCTCGCCTGATTTTAAATCATACATGGATAGATCAATGGCCATCCCTCGATTATGTCTTGATCCTTTATGTGGATCAGCTACATAGGTCGTGTCTTTTATCTCCTCGTAAAAAACCACCGTAATCTCATAGGGGCGGTAACCATCATGAAAGACAAGCCCATATCCTAATTGTTTTAAATTCTCCTGAACTTGTCTCAGTGCCATGGCCGCGGGCTTTCGCATAAATACATCTGCAGTGGGATATAAAACCCTTCCAAGAAGATTGTTGGTCGTCGAATAACGTACGTCATATTTCGCATCAGGAATAATATCGCGGAGATCTATCAGTTGATTTTCAGGATCTGACTTCACGATTGCCTTATAGGTTCGTACGCCCTTTACCACTGGCAAACCATATTTACTGATCGGCAATTTCAGATCAGGAATTTGCGCCCAGACCAGTGAACTAATCAAACTAAGAACTACAACTTGCCCTATCTTTAGCATTCTAGTCGTTTATTTTGTAAAGGTATGAATTACCTATCTCAAAATTCTTATACATTCGTGATTCATCCCCTGGATATGCCTTCTGGATTCCACCTCAGAGAAACTGTCGGAATACTGGCTGAATTTGCGGCATGACATTATTTGCCTGCAGACGAGGCAAAAAAACACAGGTAAGGGCCCATGGCCATATCGAACGTTTTTTATTGAAGTAATAGGGGCAAAGAAAAAGTACCCATTTTCAATTAGACTCCGGAGACCTCTACCGGAACTATACTATTGACTGAAGCCGTAATATCATGACAAAAATGAAATCCCCTTTCATTCGTAATATTTTCCCAGGTAATCTGCAACTGGATCCAGGTTTGGGTCTGGGATTAATTGGATTTATTATCATACTACGTTGGTACCTGCTCACTCTGAGTATGGCGGGAAATGACTATGGTATGCTTGCTATGGTGCCACTCATTATGATGGTGGTCCCATTACTTATTCTCAATCATCAAGGGTGGATTCGAATTGGGTTTGGAAAGGCCAGTAAGCAAAAATGGCTTTTCTACGCGGTAATCCTGGGCATTTTATTCAGCCTGATCATTTACTACATTGGTAATCACTTGTTTGGTGAAGCGATGCAACACTGGTACACTTTTTTTGTAAAATCCATCTCATTAGGGATCATTCAGGAAAATAATACCCTCACCCGGATATTGCTCAACGCCCCCTTGCCATTATTGCTATTTGCAATCGGCGAAGAAATATTTTATCGTGGACTCGTACATCAATGCTTTCAGGAACGCTACGGATCAAACATCGCCTCTCAAATAGACAGTGCCACCTTTGCCCTGACTTATTTAATTCATTTTCTTATCCTATTTCATGAAATACCCTGGAATGTGCTATTCGTTCCCGTCCTGATCTGGACCTTATTGATGTTTATGGCCAGTCGACTCTTTTTTATCTGCAAACTGCAAAGCGGATCCATCCTTGGACCAGTAGTCTGTCATTCGGCTATGAACCTTATCATGATTTTACTGGTATTTAATCAGCATTAATACATCGATA
>JAGQWV010000016.1 GCA_020437045.1 Saprospiraceae bacterium
TGAGTTATTTGACCGATAGCGGAACCGTTATAAGAAATGTATTAGATCCAGATATGGCTTTTCCATTTTTTGGTGGAAATACGGGGAGACTTGAGGAAGTGGACTGGGAAGGAAATATCCAATGGTCATTTGAATATTCCACCGACAAAGCATTATCTCATCATGATTTAGCACTTCTCCCAAATGGTAACATCCTGATCATTGCGCTGGAAGTGAAATCAGCACCTGAATGTCTGGCCATCGGACGTAAACCCGGATTCACTCCTACTTCCGGTTTATGGGCAGATATGATCCTGGAGGTAAAACCCACTAAACCCCGGGGAGGTGAAATCGTCTGGGAATGGCATTACTGGGATCATCTAATCCAAGATTATAATGCCGAACTACCTAACTACGGAAATCCGGCAGGGCATCCGGAACTGATCGATATCAATGCCTCTGCTGAAAAAGTAGAGGCCATGAATCCCGATACCCTGGCCTTAAAAAAAAGAACAGGGAAATCGAATCATTATGCCACCATCGACAATCAATTTAGTGACTTATGCCATACCAATGCAGTTTATTATAATGAAAGCCTGGATCAAATTGCCATCAGTATTTATAAACTAGGCGAAATCTTTATTCTCGATCATAGTACTACTCCTTCAGAGGCACGAAGTCATCATGGCGGCAAATATGGAAAAGGGGGCGATATTTTGTATCGATGGGGTAATCCTCAAAATTACCACATGGGTGACTCGACCGATCGCAAACTTTTTCACCAACACGACATCCGTTGGATAGCATCTGGTGATCCCGGAGCCGGTCATTTATTGGTTTACAATAATGACCTTCCCATGGGCCCGGATAGTTTACATTATTCCTCAATTTATGAACTGGAACCACCGGTGGATGCACAGGGAAACTACCATAAAGCAATTAATCAGCCTTATGGTCCGGAAAGTCCAATTTGGACCTATACCGCTGACGACACTATTTCATTTTACTCTTCTTTTATTTCAGGAGCGCATCGTCTCCAAAATGGAAATACATTTATCACCGCCGGAGCGGCCGGAAGAATGTTTGAAGTGACGCCCACCGGCAAAATTGTGTGGGAGTACTGGACCCCACACCGGGGCACTATCTCCAATACCAATGGCAATCAAAGAAGTGGTGGCAGTCATCCTTATCTTGTATTTAGAGCCACCATGATCTCCGCAGACCATCCTGGAATAAAGGGTAAAACAATGACTGCGCTTGATCCGCAACCTGATATCTTTCAAGTGCCAAAGAAACAAGAAAGCACCGATTGATGGGTAAATCCCCTTTAGTAAAGAAAAACGGATGACTAAACCAAAAAATGGACAGATAATGCCCGAACAGAATTGGAAAACCAAACTCACCCTCCTGTTGGTAAGTAGTCTGACCATTATGTCAGTCATCACCATCTCCCCCGCCCTGCCTCAGATGTCAGTTCACTTCGCATCGGTAGATAATGCTGAACTTCTGGTCAAGTTAATTTTAACCGTTCCTGCTTTGTTTATCGCCATCTTTTCGCCACTTACCGGGTGGATTATAGATCGATATGGACGTTTAAAGATTCTCACTTTTGCCATCGTTCTTTACGCAGTATCCGGAACGGCAGGTTACTATCTGGAAAACATCTATCATATTCTTTTATCCCGGGCGGTCCTGGGCATTTCGGTTGGAATGTCAATGACCATTGTTATTACCCTTGTGGCCGATTATTTCGAAGGACATGAAAGACAAAAATTTGCCGGAATCCAGGTTGCCTTTATGTCCATTGGAGGCATTCTGTTTATCGGTCTGGGTGGTGTACTTGCCGACATTGGATGGAGATTAACATTTCTCATTTATCTTTTTGCGCTAATTATATTACCCCTAAGCATCCTCTACCTGTACGAGCCACCATCTTCCCTCCGGCAGAAAAAAATTGTTTCTAGTGACCGTTCACCACGACTTATTTGGATACTTTTTTTTAATACCATGCTCATGTGGATTTTATTCTTCATTATTCCTGTGCAAATCCCATTCTATTTAAAATCCATTGGTATAGAAAAAAATTCACTAATTGGAATTGCCATTGCGACGAGTACACTTTTTTCAGCCATTTCATCTTTCTCTTATGTTCGTTTCAAAGACCACTTTTCATTTAAAATGATTTTCACGTTGGGGTTCTTGTTTATGGCACTGGGCTTCTTCCTGATATCCCAGTCCGGCCATTATTCGGGAATTTTGGTAGCTATGATGTTATCTGGATTTGGAATTGGTATGATGATTCCTAATACCAATATTTGGGTGATGAAAATCGCTCCCATCGAAATCAGGGGGAAAGAAATTGGCAAGCTGACAATGTTTTGGTTTTTTGGCCAATTTATATCTCCTATTGTCATGTTACCTCTCTTGCGTAACCTACCTTTGGGATCGACCTTCTTGGCCGCTTCCGGAGTGTTGTTTTTATTTGCGCTTGCCTGGTTTGTATTTTCCTGGTCTGGTCGGCAATCTTAGGCCTCCGGTCATTGGCAGTAGTTGAAAAGATGAGAATAAACTCTTGGTAATCTTGGTCTTCAACAAGAATTTGCTCAACACTTTTACCGTCTATTTAGACTAATCTTCAGCAGCTATTCCCGCCATTAGAGTTTAAAATTTCTAAACTGACTGCCGATTTCTCATACATGTATAAAGAAAAATCATAGCCACAATCACCGTCTCGATTACAATTTGTAACACTGGACCAACTATATATGTTACTTTACTAGAATATTACCCAAATAAATCTAAAATTTGTATGCTTATCTAACTCAGTACCCTTATGATTTCTTTCTTCGGTAGGGCAACGGATAAGATTATCGCCGTTCAAGCTCACAAATCACTCTCTTCCAAAGACATAGAAAAACTTACCTGGTTATTTGGTGACCAACCATTGATTAAGGCTAGAGAAGTAACCGGTATTTTTATCGGACCCCGGGCGGCTATGATCACTCCCTGGAGTTCAAATGCTGTTGATATCACCCATAATATGGGCATATCGTCCATTATCAGAATTGAAGAATTTCATCGAGTAGACAAGGATGCACCATACGATCCTATGCTGACTCAAAAATATCCGGGATTGAATCAGGATATATTTACCATCGATATCGTACCGGCATCCATTCAATCCATCGCTGACATCGCAGCCTATAACGAAAAGGAAGGGCTTGCACTCAGTGAGGAAGAGGTTATGTATCTACAGGAAGTCAGTGATCGCATTGGAAGACCCCTTACGGATTCTGAGGTCTTCGGCTTTTCCCAGGTAAATAGTGAGCATTGCCGACACAAAATATTTAATGGGAGTTTTGTGATCGACGGTATAGAACATAAAGAATCGTTATTTTCATTGATCAAAAAAACATCCAAAGCTCATCACAATGAAATAGTATCTGCATATAAGGATAATGTCGCTTTTATCAAGGGACCGGAAAACAC
>JAGQWV010000646.1 GCA_020437045.1 Saprospiraceae bacterium
GCAATTGATTTTCCAGGTAATTGCGATAGCTTGATTTAATAAAGTCCGGATAATTGCAGAAGAATGCGAATGAAGGCGTTTTTGTGGGGAGCTGACTGATGTATTTTATTTTAATAAATTTTCCCCGGTGTGCTGGTGGATGGTAGATCTCAATGGCTTTTAACATCACCTCGTTAAGTTCAGAAGTTTTTATCCTGGTCTTTCGCTTTTCATAAATTTCCAGGGCAAGTTCCATGACTTTGAAAATTCGTTGTTTTTCCAAAGCGGAAATAAAGACGATCGGGACATCATTAAAAGGAGCAAGACGATTTCTAATTTCGTTTTCCATATCTCTTGCCGTGTTTGTTTCTTTGTCCTCTACCAGATCCCATTTGTTTACGGCAACGACGATACCCTTCTTTCGCTTGACCGCTAATTGATAAATCTGCAAATCCTGGGATTCTACTCCGGTGGTGGCATCGATCATGATTATGCAAACGTCGGATTCCTCGACAGCTCTTACCGCACGAATGGTCGAATAGAATTCCAGGTCTTCATGAATTTTGGTCTTTTTTCGCAATCCGGCAGTATCGATAAGATAAAAAGTGCGGTTAAACTTGGTGTATTTTGTATGAATACTATCACGGGTAGTGCCGGCAATTTCAGTGACAATGTTTCGCTCTTCTCCGAGAAGGGCATTGGTTAGAGAGGATTTACCCACGTTTGGTTGACCAATGATGGCTATTTTCGGCAAGTCTGTCTCGAGTTGATCATCATCATCCGAAAGATTTTCGACCAGGGCATCCAATAGCTCACCACTTCCACTGCCGGTAATCGAAGAAAGGAAGAAGGTGTCTTCAAATCCAAGACTCCAAAATTCATTAGCTTCCAATTGACGGGTATAATTATCCACCTTATTCACCGCCAGAAATACGGGTTTGTCCCCTTTGCGCAACATCGTGGCAACTTGCTCATCCAAATCCGTTACGCCAGTGGTTACATCAACCATAAAGATAATCGCCGAAGCTTCATCAATGGCAATGGTCACTTGCCGCCGGATAGCACTTTCAAATACATCATCCGATCCATGAACAAAGCCACCGGTGTCAATCACGGTAAAGGAAACACCATTCCATTCACTGGTACCATACAAACGGTCTCTCGTGACACCAGATACATTATCAATGATGGCTTCCTGCTGGCCAATCAACCGGTTATACAACGTGGATTTACCTACGTTAGGCCTTCCAACAATAGCCACTATATTACTCATATTATCTATTGAGAGGTGAGTTTGAATGTGCCGGTCTTACTGACTATATCCTAATCGATCCAATAGCCGGTCGTTGTTGCGCCATCCTTCTCTCACTTTTACATGAAGTTGCAAAAATACTTTCTTTTCTAAAAAGGCTTCCATCTTAAGCCGGGCGTCTGTACCCAATCGTTTGATAGATTCACCTTTTTTGCCAATGATAATGGACAATTGTGATTTTCGATTCACAAAAATCAGTGCCTCAATCCGGATGATATCTTCTTCTTCCTTAAAGGATTCAATAGTTACTTCGCATGAATAGGGGATTTCTTCCCGGTACAAAAGAAAAATGTTTTCCCGGATGATTTCACTGATGAAAAACCTTTGAGATCTATCACTCAGCTGGTCCGGTGGAAAGTACATGGGACCTTCCGGCAGCTGAGCAACAATTCGTTGGTAAAGGGATGCTGTATTAACTTTATTTAAAGCCGAAATAGCCATGATTTCAGCTTTTGGAAGGAGCGACTGATACCAATCTTTAATTTTCACCAGTTCTTCAGGGGCAAGAAGATCCATTTTATTTATCACTAAGAGAACCGGACAAGCCAGTTCGTTCAGCTTCTGGATGAGTATGTGATCTTCCTTATAATCATCGGATTGATCTACCACAAACAGCATGACATCGGCATCTTCAAACGTAGTAAAGACATATCGATTCATTTTATCATGCATTTTGTACGAAGGATCGTGCACAAAACCGGGCGTATCAGAAAAAACAATCTGATAATCCTCTTCGGTGATGATACCCAATATTCTGTGTCTGGTAGTTTGCGGTTTGTAGGTGATTATCGACATATTTTCACCTACCAATGCATTCATTAAAGTAGACTTGCCGACATTGGGTCGGCCGATGATATTGACAAAACCAGACTTAAACATGGGACAAAATTAATAAAGTCGGCGGCTCTTTCGCGATGACCAGGCCTCGACCTCTGCGATTAATCCTTTTGGAGAATAGGATCTCCAATTAGGAATCTGTAACTGTTTGTTCATATTGACATAAGCATCAATACCTGTTTTACGCATTTCTGTATATACATGGTCCAATAGATTGATCATGAAAATGTATCCGCGTTCCTCAGCAATGTCTTCAAACCACTCTTCGTAATAACAATCATCCGAACCATGGAAATTTAGGACATGGTCCATGATCAAAAGATACCTATTGATTCCCTCTTCTGTGAGTCGATCAATAATGTTTTGTTTGAAATATAGGATGTCGTTAGAGAGGCAATCATTCCACTCTCCGATTAACTCTATAATGGCTGTCTGATCATCATAATCGACATAGATGATCTTGGCATATAATGTCGCGGAGCCAAATTCATCCCATTGAGGGTGGATATAGTAATTGTATACCCGGTTGCTAAATTTAAATTCATCATATTCCCTTCCAAAATGAGGAGAACGGGAGTCTTCAGATGAAACATAAGTATCTCTCCAGAGATAATGCGGTTCTATATCATGCATAAAATTGCTATTCGCAGCTTTTCTTTTTACTTAATCTCTTTAACAAAAAAGAAGGTCGAAATGATTCACAAAGATCCATAAAGTCTGGATGCAACTCAATTCTTTCAATTGACATTTTTAAACTATTTTTTCTCCTGTTTTGCAATCAGTTTAAAAGGCTGGAGCTTCTTTAAAAACAAAATTCGAAGGTTTATCTTGTAAGTGATGAAAGAAATTATCGTAACCGGACCTGAATGCAGCGGCAAGACTACGCTGGCCCGGGCATTGAGTGTTCGCCTTCCTGGAATATTGGTGCCGGAGATTTCCCGATCACTACTCACGCTGACTAACAATAATTATAAGGAACGGGACCTGGTGACAATCGCTAGATATCAACAATTTGTCCGGAGTACGGCCAGAATTACAGAAAAGGAATGGCTGGTCAATGATACCGGTTTGCTGGTGATCAAAGTATGGTCCGAATTCAGGTTTGGGAAGACTGATCCCTTTATTGATGAAGGCTTCTATAATACAGAAGTTGATTTATGGCTCTTATGTGAACCTTTGCAGATCTGGGAAGACGACGGTTTGAGAGTGAATAAAAATGAACGTGAAGTTCTATTCTCACTGTATCATGATCATTTGATACAATCTGGGAAACCCTTTAAGATTGTACCCGCAATTTCCGAAGAAAGGCGGTTGAATTGGACGATAAATTGCCTATCAAAAATTTAATTATACTACTTTTGCCTTGTTGATACTCGAAATTGGGGTGCCTCCGGTACATATACCGTTAGAAGGGCTGAGATCATACCCATTGCCTGTAGGTAGTCTAAAATACTCCTACCCAAAAGGCAGGAACCTGCTCAGGTAATGCTGAGAAGGGACATATGAACCCATTTAGAGTCATTTTGTTAATAGCCCTTGGGCTTAAATGTAAAAACAGATGATTCGTTTATGCTTTACCATCTTCATGATGGGATCTCTTCTGGTTAATGCCCAGGATTTATTGCAAGGAAAGATTACAGATATCCAAGGTGTTCCATTACCGGGAGCGCACATTAAAATGGATGATTCCTTAACCACTGTTTCAGATCTGGATGGTCAATTTCTTTTAGATGGCCTCACGAGGGGAACGCATTTTCTGGAAATACGAGCTTTGGGATACCTCACCTATTCCGATACCATTTTACTCAACTCGGATTTGGATGTCACTATACAGCTGGAGGAACAACTATATGATCTTCAGGTCGTAAAATTATCTGCCTCATGGATCAAACCGGGGCAACCATTCACCTATACTCAAATGAGTAAGGATCAGATTAAATCTCAGAATTTTGGTAGGGATATGCCCTATTTGCTCCAGACCTTACCTTCGACGGTGGTGACTTCCGATGCAGGCACCGGTATTGGATATACCGGCATCAGGGTGAGGGGTTCAGATCCAACCCGGATCAATGTTACCCTCGATGGGGTACCCATCAATGATGCCGAATCACAGGGTGTCTTTTGGGTTGACTTGCCTGATCTCGCCAGCAATGCAGGAGCCATTCAAGTGCAGCGGGGAGTAGGCACTTCTACCAATGGTGCCGGTGCATTTGGAGCAACCATCAATGTGAAAACCTCAGGATTGGAGGATCAAATGTATGGCATCGTGGATCTCACTGCTGGTTCATTTAATACATTGAGAGCTAATGCTAAATTTGGAACAGGCTTGATCGACAAGCACTTCTCCTTGCAAGGAAGTTTTTCTCATATCCAATCAGATGGATATATTGACCGGGCTTCTGCAGATCTCAATTCCATTTATCTGAGTGGGACGGTATTAGGAAGAAACAGTTCTTTTAAGGTCAATTTTCTAAAGGGCAAGGAGGTGACTTATCAAGCCTGGAATGGTGTGCCCAGCCAATACGTGAGTGATCCTTTGCTCCGGACATACAACACCGCCGGACTGAAATCTGATGGAACTTTCTACGATAATGAAGTCGATGATTATGGGCAAACTCACCTGCATGGCATCTTTCACAAGCAGTGGAATGACCTAAGTTTGCAAACTACATTTCACTATACCCATGGTGCGGGCTTTTATGAGCAATATCGTTCTGATGAGACGATCAGTGACTATGGATTTGAGGACCTTTCCGGGACTGATGATTTGATCCGAAGAAGATGGCTGGACAACGATTTTTATGGAGCAATATTTAATTTACAAAGGAGTAAGCCACAATCGGTCTACAGCTTTGGGGGTGGTGGTAACATTTATCAGGGAGATCATTTCGGAGAAGTGATCTGGTTAGCTGGTAGAGGAGATATCGATCCACAGGAGTATTATCGTAACGATGCCGTGAAGTACGATGTAAACTTATACAACCAATATCAATATTTGTTTGCTGGCGACTGGACGGTTTTTGCCGATATGCAATGGCGCATGGTTAGTTATAAATTTGAGGGTTTTAATGCCAGTCAGGATGTTGCCGATCAATCTGTAATTCAGCACTTTTTCAATCCCAAATTCGGTGTCGAGAAGAAAATTAATCAGCTGACCACTTACTACTCGGTTGGTGTGGCACACCGGGAACCTAACCGGGATGATTATGTCCAATCAACACCTCAAAGCAGACCAAGACCAGAACGTCTGATAGATCATGAGTTGGGAGCTCGTTTTTCGGCAGACAAAATCATCATATCTCTCAATCTGTTCTATATGGATTATAAAGATCAGTTAGTACTTACGGGTGCGATAAATGATGTTGGAGAATATAACCGGGTGAATGTTGATCAAAGTTATCGCATCGGATTAGAGTATAGTCTGTCATTCCAATTCAACCGAAATCTTACCCTTGGTGGTTCCTTCACCTGGAACAGGAGCCGGATTAAGTCCCTTACTGAAGCCATAGATAACTGGGATACCGGTAAACAAGTGATCGAAGAACACCGCAATGTACCGATATCTTTTTCACCGGAAATCTTAACGTCAGCATTGATTGATTTGACAGTTTTGAAGAAAAAAAGAATGGATTTAAAGCTGAGGACCGATTACCGGTTTGTGGGAAAGCAATATCTGGATAACACTGGTGATGATTTGTCAGCATTATCTAGCTATCAACAAACGGATCTCGGGGTTTTTATGAATTGGTATCTTCCATTTCTTGACCAGATAACGTTCAAATGTCAGGTGATCAACTTATTTGATAAGTCATTCGTAAACAATGGATGGGTCTATCGATATATTTCTGCTGGATATGATGCCACTCCCGATGATCCACATGCGTCACATATTGGTGGCGATACTTATACCTTGAGTGGATTTTATCCTCAGGCGGGACTTCACGTATTATTCGGGATAACGGTGAATTTTTGATTGTAAGAGCTAGTAGATGAACCCATAAGTTATT
>JAGQWV010000647.1 GCA_020437045.1 Saprospiraceae bacterium
TTCTGAGATGAATTTTTGTGCAAGGAAAGGAGTAAAACGCATTGATAGCCGGAGCAATAATGAGTATTTACGACGAAGCATGGTGCAAAAAGTCGCCAGAATTTGTCATAAAAATTTATGGGTTTGTCTACTAATTGTAATATTTTTTAATAATCGATAGATAAGGTTATGAGTATCACCAATAGACTTCGATTTTTAGATCGCTATCTGACTTTGTGGATTTTTCTGGCTATGCTGGTTGGGGTTTTAATCGGCTATTTTTTCCCGGGTTCATCAACAATTATTAATTCGTTCAGTCATGGATCGACCAATATTCCAATCGCAATTGGTCTTATCCTGATGATGTATCCTCCTTTGGCAAAAGTCAATTATCGGCTATTGCCTTCGGTATTTAAGAATACCCGGATTTTGACCGTATCCCTTTTCTTAAATTGGATTTTTGGTCCTTTGTTAATGTTTTTTCTGGCCATTATTTTTCTGCGGGATTATCCTCATTATATGGTCGGGCTGATTTTGATAGGTTTAGCCAGATGTATTGCCATGGTGTTGGTCTGGAATGACCTGGCAGAAGGAAGCAGTGAATATGGTGCCGGTCTCGTCGCCTTAAATAGTATTTTTCAGGTCTTCACTTACAGTTTTTACGCATGGATTTTTATTACGATTTTACCACCTTATTTTGGGTTTGATGGGGCAATCGTTGATATCTCCATTGGCACGATTGCAAAAAGTGTCTTGATTTACCTCGGCATTCCTTTCCTGAGTGGTATGGTAAGTCGATGGCTCCTGGTAAAATGGAAAGGTGAAGATTGGTATGCAAAAATTTTTATTCCCGCTATTTCACCACTCACTTTATTCGCCTTATTATTTACGATCGTTGTCATGTTTTCTCTGAAGGGTGAGTTGATTGTGCAAATACCGATGGATGTGATTCGAATTGCAATTCCATTGTTGATTTATTTTATTTTAATGTTTTTTGCCGGATTTTATTTAAGTAAGAAATTAAATACATCTTACGACCGGACGGTTTCGGTAGCATTTACCGCAGCAGGCAATAATTTTGAATTAGCCATCGCAGTAGCAATCGCTGTTTTTGGTCTGAATTCCGGTGAGGCTTTTACCGGAGTTATTGGACCTTTAGTTGAAGTTCCAGCCCTTATTTTATTAGTGCAGGTAGCTTTTTGGTTAAGGGATCACTACACCATGAAATGATTTTCGGCTAAAATTGATTTTTCAGCCTGCCCTTAACATGTTGAAGGGTGCCCGTATTCACCCGCCTGCCAAAGTCTTGTACGGCGGGCAGGCAGCTATTCTGTCTCGTAATAAAAGGGCTAATGCATAATCCCGGTTAAACTACATACAAATAAAAAAGCCGGAACATCGATTCCGGCTTAATATATATGAAGTCCTTTTCTCCTTAACGTTGGATCAGGACGGTTTTTGTTTGGTGGAAATCAATCGATCTGATGACTAGTTTATAGATCCCATTGCGTAGTTCTTGCACTGGTATGGGTATGCGGTCTTCTTTGGGAACTCCGTTTAGTTTCGTTTGATAAACTATTCGTCCGTTGACATCACTCAGAATAATCTGCGTAAGATAACCCAGATCTTCGGTAGGGAGCTGAATGGTCAGCGATTCTTCTGCCGGATTGGGGAATGTAGCAATTAAAGCCTCGGCCTGAGCTACAGTACCCGTGTCGACTGGTTCTATAGTACCCTCATCAGTAGGGTCTGGTTCTTCTTCCATCGAGGCTGTGTCAGGCAACGTCCTGAATTTTGACCAGTCTGAAGAGCCACTGGATGAAGTATCGGAACAATTGGCAACGACCCGGAAGTGGTAATCGCCATCGGGTACAAGCCCTTCTACCCAGAATGAATCTTCCTCGATCGTGATCGATAAGCTAAAAGATGGCGTACCCTGGTAGCTTTTTACGTCGAGGCTGAAACTTTCTACAGAATCCTTGGCAATCCAGGTCAATAATGCCGAAGTATCAGTCACCTCCGGTACCGAAAGATTAGTAGGTTTGGGGCATTGCTGAAAGGCCGTATCGCCACCGGTCGTGGTAAAATTAATCCATGAACTGGATCCTCCGCTATTCTTTTCACATTTGGATTTCACCCGAAATTTATAATTTCCTCCTGGCTCCAGTCCATCAATGTATAGGATCGTGGTATCGACGATTTCCGTTAGTTTATAAGTAGGCGTATGTTCCTTTTGTTTCACATCGACTTGATAGGAAACATTTTCCTCGTTACCTAACCACCCCAGTACAGCGCTCGTATCGTCTATTTCCAGTATGGCGAGATTGCTTGCTTTGGGACAAGGTCCCTGATTCTGCGGTCCGCCACCATCTTCTTCATCCGTAGTGGTATCGGGATCTCCCGGAGTAACAAAGTCGACCCATTTACTGGATCCTCCCGAGCCTTTGTCGCATTTGGTCATCACCCGAAATCGATAACTACTGCCGGCGCTCAAGCCCTCAACCACTACCGAAGTTTCACTGGTCGATGTAGACCAACTGAAAGGGCTGGATTGGGGGCCATGTTTAACATCTACATTATACGTGACCACGGCATCTCCGCCATTCCAGCTTAAGACCGCAGAAGTTTCGGTAATATCACTGACGGACAAACCATCGGCTTTGGGGCAACTATTCTGTGCCCAACCAGGAATACTAAAAAAACAAATAATTAGGGTTGATTTCAATACATAAAGTACGATTCTTCTATCCATTAGACATCAAATTTTGTTCATTATGGGTACAAACCAAAACGGTCGGATGGTTGGGAGTGCCTGCCTGAATTAATTGATCGGGGAAAAATCGAAATGAATGTATCGTAAGATCGGAATAAAACTAAAACGGTATCTCAGTCTCAGTATTGCTCGAAAATACAAAATTATTGCGGTAATGGATTTTAATACTGGCTCCGGACACCTGACTTCCGACATCTGATACACGGCCCCCTGAATACTGTGAATGGCGAAGTACGATTTTTAACTACGTTATTTGTCGGAATTAGGATTTGTAGGATTAAATAATTCTAGGATGGTTCTTCTCCATTCTACTTCTTATAACCATATTTTTGGTCAGACACTGACCACTGACTACTGAACCCTCAGTCTCCCCGCCTGACCACTAACCACTGACTACTGAACCCTCACTCTCCCCGCCTGACCACTGAAACC
>JAGQWV010000648.1 GCA_020437045.1 Saprospiraceae bacterium
GATGAAATCTTATCTGCCAGTGGTAAGACAGGAGAGGGAGTGCCGGAAATTCTGGCAGCTATTGTTGACCGGATTCCACCGCCAAAAGGAGATCCCAAAGCTCCTTTGCAAGCATTGATCTTTGATTCGGTGTTTAATGCTTTCCGGGGAGTCATCGTATATTATCGTATTCTCAACGGAACGCTCAGGAAGGGCGACAACGTCCGCTTTGTCAACACCGGAAAGGAATATGAAGCTGATGAAGTTGGAATTTTACGACTTAGTCAGGTGCCGGTACCGGAAATTTCCGCCGGTAATGTAGGTTACATTATAACGGGTATTAAAGTTAGTAAGGAGATAAAAGTGGGAGATACCATTACCCATGTCGATCGTCCCTGTGCCGAGGCCATCAAAGGATTTGAGGATGTAAAACCTATGGTATTTGCCGGAATCTATCCTATAGAGAATGAAGACTTTGAGGATTTAAGGGATAGTCTGGAAAAGCTGCAACTTAACGATGCGTCCTTAGTATATGAGCCTGAGTCTTCAGCGGCGCTGGGCTTTGGGTTTCGTTGTGGTTTCCTTGGCATGTTGCATCTGGAGATTATCCAGGAACGCTTAAGTCGCGAATTTGATCAGGAGGTGATTACCACCATACCCAACGTTTCTTATGTTGCCTATATGAAGAAGGATCCCACTGCTCCAGTGGTGATCAATACGCCAAATGATTTGCCAGATGTGACGGTAATAGACCGAATCGAAGAGCCCTATATCGAAGCACAAATTATAACGAAACCGGATTATATCGGTACCATTATGAAGCTTTGCATGGAAAAACGTGGAGTGATGACCAAACAGAGTTATTTGACCACTGAACGTGTAGAACTCACTTTTGAACTACCCCTGGCCGAGATTGTATTTGACTTTTATGATCGCCTGAAATCGATTAGCAGAGGATATGCGAGCTTTGATTACGCACCTAAAGACTACCGGGCATCAGATCTGGTCAAACTCGACATTTTGTTGAATGGTGATGGCGTTGACGCCTTATCGGCATTAGTGCATCGGGAAAAAGCAGCAGCGTTTGGACGACAGATTTGTAAAAAGTTGAAAGAACTGCTGCCTCGTCAGCAATTTGTGATTGCGATTCAAGCTGCTATCGGTGCTAAAGTAGTTGCTCGCGAAACCATTTCTGCCATGCGGAAAGACGTAACTGCAAAGTGCTATGGAGGGGATATCACTAGAAAACGTAAACTCCTGGAAAAACAAAAGAAGGGAAAGAAGAAAATGAGGCAAATCGGAAACGTGGAGGTTCCGCAGAAGGCTTTCCTGGAAGTATTGAAGTTGACCGATTAGATCGGCGGAACGCTATGTTCGATAGGTCAGGGAAGGTTGTAATTATACTTCTTCACCCATTCCAGTGTGATAAACTCCAACCGGAATTAATGCAATTAGAAAATCCAGTACGACAGAAATAACTGTAAAATTGACGGTTCATTGGAATTTTTGGAATCGCCTTAGGCATGCCATGCCCGTTCTTTCAAAGCGCAGTATTTTTCCGGCATGCCAGAGTCCAGTACGACGGCGGCCAGGTTAGTCTTTCAGCCCTCCCCGACGATTGATGTCGGGACGAGCATTCCGAAGTCCTGACGCATTATCCGGGCTTAACCGGAATTATGGCATTAAAGTTTTGTAATGAGAGGCAGAGAAAAAAAGACGGGCGCTCCATCGGTTTTTGAGGACAAAGACATGGTTAAGATCTTGTTTGAGCATCGAAAATCGATAATGTGCCCGTCTTTACAGCTTTTCTGCCACGGAATAAAAAGTCTAATACATGTTTCCGGTTTAAAGTCAATCCAGATTCTTTGGATTTACACGCTGAAAGACAGGTAGCTTAATATTTACGGTTTTGGTATTGTTGTTTTCATTGGTCTCTTGGATCAGACCTCCTTTTGGTGCACTTGATTCTGGAATATGACCCCCACCTGGAGGATCAACCGTAGCAGTAAGCTTAATATATCTACCATTGAAAGTAGATGAAACAAGGGCCAGCATTTTAAAAGTTTGGCTCTGGCCTGGTTGAAGTCTGGGGATGGTTTCTCCATCAGCTTTTTTGCCATTAAACTTTAGAACGGTATAGATACCAAATCCATTCCTGGCAAGATCATTACCCTTATTCTGTATGGTTACCTCAACTGGCACTTTAATAGTATTGCCGGCATATAGCCGCAGATATGGAGGTATATAGGGAACCTTTACATTCGTGACGACCAGATCGGGACCGATTTGATTGATCGTGGATGAGATCTTTCCATAATCAGCAGTGATAGGTTGAGCTTTGATTGAAGCCGAAACCAAGAGGATTGGAATTAGAAAATTGATGATTTTCATGATGGTTTTTTTATGTTAATAAATGATAATTCTATGATTTCATTACTTTCTTATTCTAATGTGTTATGAATCAAAGATTTGTCCTAGGACCATTGCCTCCAAACCCGGATCGATGCTTAAAGAATTTATTCGGATGAAATATGGAAGTTCTTGCAAATGTGCTTGTTGTAACTAGGGAAAGGAGGTGTGAAAAAATTGAAAATTTCTTTCGAATCTATTTCTCAAAGTCGAATTTGGAACATGAAAAACTACTATTACTAGGGAGATGAATCGATGCAGGTTAAGTTGACAGAAATCAGTCATATTCCTGTACCCGCCCAAAAAAACTTAATTATCTATTTGATTTTTAGTAACTTACACGGGCTTTTGATATCTGACCCGCTAAGATCAAGCTTGGAATACCCGTTTTCATTGTTCACTTATTTTAAGGAAATGAGAACTATACTGACCTTTTTCCGTTTTGGAGTCCTTCCCAGATTGGCAATTCAAGTACAATGGTGGCATTTATTGATACTCTATGGTATCGTTAGCATCATTGCGCTGATTGTATTTTTATCCAATCTTTCTTAGTCATTCTGATTAACATCACGAATAGGTATGGCAAATGTATAGCCAATACTAATAGATGTTCGCATCGATTATTGCCGTTAATTGACTATAAGCTTTCTGGTCACTTGTTCCTGGTCAAGCAGGATTTTCACCAAATACATACCTAATGGTAAATCGCCCGGATCAATACGCAAATCGGTATCCACTCTATGTCGCTGACTGTATAGTTTACTGCCCGCTAGCGAAAGAATTTCTACGGTAGCTGTTTTACCAAACCCTTGTAAGAACCGGAGATTAAAACTTCCGGAGGTGGGGTTCGGATCCAGGGTAAGTCCCTTAAGCAGCACCAAATCATAAGTTGGCGTTGATTCATCCGCCTTGATGCTAGCTGTAGTGCTACAATTGTTGGCGTCGATCACTTTGAGTGTATAAGTCCCAAAGACCAGATTCTTTACATCCTGTGTGGTAGATACGATACTGTTTTGGGCGTTCCGCCATTCATAACGATATGGTGCGGTACCTCCAAATACCGTGACATAAATATCACTTTCGGAATCCGGAGCTTTGATGCTGTCTACACGAATCACCAAGGCAGTGGGTTCACCTATGGTAAAATCATTAATGAATGTACATTCATTGGCCTTACTCACGGTGACACTGTAGTTGCCCGGTAACAGATTAACCGCCGTTTGGGTCGTTTGTCCATCACTCCATCGGTAAGTATAGGGTTCGCTGCTCTGTACCACCACACTTGCCGACCCATCCGGTTCTCCCGGACAGCTTGCGTCATTAGTTTGTAAAGTAGCATCTATGCGGTCTTCTACGGTGACATTGACTGTACACGTGAGCCTGGTTCCATCCAGGGCAACATAGGTATAGCTTTCTTCGCTGGTGCCGAGGGGAAATACACCACCGGATCCTATTCCATCGAAGATGGTCACGGATCCTTCGGCACAGTTATCAATAAATTGGGGGATAGCGTAATTGACGATACCGTCACACGCCGCTACCGTAACGTTTTCAGTGCAGAGAACATAGGGTTTGATCGTATCGTAAACGATGACTTCGACATCCCTCTTGGTAAGATTAAGATTATAATCAATGACCGTAAATTCCACGAAATTTCGGCCCAGATCCTGACAGTTATATACTTCTTTGGCTAATTGAAGATCGAGAATGCCACAATTGTCAAAGCTTCCTGAGTCAACCTGCTCGGCAAGGAGCTCGGCTATTCCATTTTGATTGAGGTAAAGCTCTATCGGACCCTGACGCACCCGGGCAATTGGCCGGGTATTATCATCAAGCCCTACCTCCATACTGATGATCCTGCTGCAGCCGATCGAATCGGTCACTGTCAATTCGTAACCTCCACTAGGTACTTCGGTGAGATTTTGAGTAGTGGCTCCGTTACTCCAGTTGAAGTTAATCGGGGGAGTAGCACCGGCAACTTCTACGGTGATTACACCATCCGGATTTTCATCACAAGCAGCATCCTCGACGCTGTAGAGTACCAACAGACTGCAATCAGGTACACCGAGGTTGGTACTTCCGGAGATCTGACACCCGTGGTCATCAAATACCTGAACAGAGTAAGTACCCTCTCCCAGATTCGTGATACGATCTTTTGTGCCTCCTGTGCTCCAGAGATAAGTATAATCAGGTGTTCCGCCACTGACATTGGCAATAATGGAGCCGTCATTAGAGGTCTGAGAAAGAGGAGTATTCTTGAGGAAAGTCAAAGACAAACTATCCGGATCTACCAAATCGATCGGGTCAATAACATGAACGTTTTCGAGATTGTCGGTGATTGTACACCGATAGATTCCTTCCAGGAGTCCGGATATGACCGGGGTGGTGTCGCCATTGTTCCAGGCATAGGTATAACTCAGACCGGGTCCGGTGACCGAAAGTGCTATTTCGCCATCGCTAAAGTCGGTACAGGAAGGACTTTTAATCGTGTCGATCGACACTTTGATCATGGTATCAGGAAAAGAAGTCGATCCCTGGTAGGCGATCATGAAATCGTACAGCTCATCAGAAGTCAGCGTGCCGACGTTGAAAATCAGACCATTTGGATAGACCCCATAGATGGTAGGCAGTAAGTCCGCTTTAAAGAGGTCATTGGCTGCCGAGGTGTCAATAATAGGATAGGGGGTTCCGGTGATCCAGTTGCCTGCGGAGGCACTGGTGATACCGCTTAAATCTTCCTTGCCCAGGATTTCGTCGGTTTCGATATGCACAACTCGCGCCTGATTGGTGCCATCTGGTCCATAGATGGTATAAAAATTCTTCAATTCACCGGTGCGGTGATAATTCCAGCACTCCTGGCACCAGGCGGGAGAGAAATTGAGAAAGACCACTTTTCCCTGATTAAGATAACTGTACAGGTGTATCTGCTTTCCGTTGATATCAAAGAAGTTAAAGTCTGGTGAAGGACTTATATCCGGGAGTTGGGCGAGTAGAGTCAGGGAAAAAAGCGAAAAGGCGACTGTAAGTATTCGGTGCTTCATCGTCATCTCATTTTATTATGCATTGCGTAATCAAGTTATTCTTTAAATCGCAGGTGAGCAAGCGTAAAGATGTTAAATAGCTGATTAGTAATTAGTTAAGTTGTATTCGTTGGTTTTTGCTTGAGGTTTTCTACGCTATCTAAGGCATTAGGTACTGAAAACCATATGCTATTCATCCTGTTACAATTAAATAGTATAAAAATACATAATTTATTAATATCTGATAATCAGATATCTGATAGACATTTTGAACAGTGGTGAGGATAACTTATTGGAGATCTCTGCATTTATATAGACTTAAGATTCAGCAGGCTGAGTTCTCAGAATACAGGCTTCACTAATAGCGGACAAAAGCTATTTGTCACTATTCAGTTGTTTTTTGTCTGTAAAATGTATGCAGATGGATACCTAGATCTCAATTTGCCGATGTTATAGATGTTCTGGAACAAATTGCATTGAATACCGGCACTCCTTCCCAATTAAGCGGTAATAAAATTTCCTCAGTCGTTGACCGGATCCATAGTAGTACGGACGAAACACTGGAGAATGTCTTGTATTA
>JAGQWV010000649.1 GCA_020437045.1 Saprospiraceae bacterium
GTAATTCATGGACCGATTACGGGATTAAATATTTATAACTTATAAAATTAAATCTGTGAAAAAACTCTATTTTATTCTCTTCTTATTGATGCCAACAGTTTTAATACTGGCACAAGGGGAAGAAAAAAAAGATGCAAAACCAGAAGTCTTACCGGCACAAACTTTTGAAAGTAAGCAGTCCGTGACCATTGATGGTAAGACGATATCTTTAAAGACTATTGCCGGCACCACTCAGTTAAGGGACATAGATAATAAGCCAATTGCCTTATTTGGATTCACTGCTTATTTTAAAGAGGGTGTCAATGACATGTCAAAAAGACCAATCATTTTCTCATATAATGGTGGTCCGGGTTCTTCCTCGTATTGGCTTCATATGGGTGTGATGGGCCCTAAAAGAATTGTAGTCAATGATCCAGGCAGCACTCCGGCAGCACCATACCAATTAGCTAATAATGATCAGTCTTTGTTTGATGTAGCTGACCTGGTTATGATGGATCCTATTGGCACAGGCTTGAGTATAGCGACCGGCACAGGAAAGAATAAAGATTTTTGGGGAGTAGATGGAGACATTGAAAGTGTCAGCAATTTTATTCGCCAATTTCTAATCGAACATGGGAGAATGAACTCACCAAAATATCTATTGGGAGAAAGCTATGGCACCTTCAGAAATGCCGGGGTGATGGCCTATTTACATGACCAGGGAATTGCCTTGAATGGAGTGGTGATGGTATCTTCTGTGTTTGATTTGCGACAACTGGTTTTCCCTCCTGGTGACGATCTGCCGTTTATCGTGCATTTTCCGACCTATGCCGCTACAGCCTGGTATCATAATAAAATTGCCAATAAATCAGGTACCATCGCTGAGTTTATAGATAAGGTTCGTGATTTTACTAAAAATGAATATATGCCGGCCCTCTATAAAGGAGATCAATTAACTGCATCAGAAAAAAAGGATATTGCTGAAAAATTGAGTGCGTACAGTGGTCTTAGCACCACCTATTGGTTAAATGCTAATTTACGGGTCCAGGCTTCGGAATTTTTTGCAGAACTATTAAGAGATCAGGGTCAGACCGTGGGAAGGCTAGACTCGCGATTTACCGGAATTAATCAGGATCTCTTAAGTCAAACGGCTAATTTCGATCCACAAAGCGAAGCGATTTCCCACGCCTACACTGCCGGATTTTTTGACTACTACTACAACCAGCTAAAAGTCGATAAAAAACTACATTATCAGACCAGCGCCTATGGTCGTGAAGGATTCCGGTGGGATTGGAGCCATCGTGGAAATAATTCATGGGGTACGCAGGTAGCCATCACCACTGGTCCGGATATGGCAAGAACTCTAACACAGAATCCAAATATGAAAGTATTAATTCTAAATGGATATTATGATATCGCTACCGTTTTCTATGGCGTAGAATATACGATTGATCATATGGGACTAACTCCGGAAATAAAAGATAATATTATCATGGAATATTTCGAGGCCGGTCATATGATGTATACACATCAACCCTCACTGGAGAAATTCAGAAAGGTGGTGAAAACATTTATTGAAGACACCGACAATTTATAATATAAATGAGAAAGTCAGAGTTCACTAAAAAATGAACTCTGACTTTCTATACTATTGATTTCCGACTCTTTTACTCTCATCTTCCAGACCGGTACTATGACGTCTTGATTTAATATTTTGATTGCCAAAATTATAGCTGAGACTTAAACCTATCTGCCGGCTATCCCAATTTCCATTACCGATTGAATATAATCCATTAAATTTCGAATATCCCTCCCAACCACTTTCATAAAATAAATCCTGAGCACTCAGCTTTACGTTCAGCTGGTCATTTAAAAATTTCTTTTGTATTCCCAGATTCAAACTCCAACTGGGATCATAGCGAAAAACTCCTCCCCATACCCCCGGCCCAGAGTACCAACCGGAAATTTCTCCCTTAAAGCCCTTTGGTAGATCAATCGTATGCTGTTGGAAGATGCTATAGGTGCCAGCCTGCACATCGACAATAGCATTACCTCCATAGTCCGCCTGATTATTGAGGTAAGAGGCACTAATATTAAAATAGGCATTCCATTTCTTTGTAACCTGAATGGGTGCACTAATATTGGCACTGAAGATCTGTTGGGTGGCGAGATTCTCCCAGGTAATAAAATTTGCCCGTTCGTCCGTATCACTGGGTCCGATAAGCCGGGTGATCTGATCAATGGTCTTGCTATATCCGATCTTAAAATTATACCGGTATTTTAATGTATAGCCCAATTCCATATTATTGACAATTTCCGGCTGTAAGAAGGGATTCCCCTTTTCATATGATAATTCACTCAATTGATTATTAAAAGGGTTTAAAACATTGTAATCCGGTCTGTTTATCCGTCTTCCATAATTAAGGGATAAGGTATTTTGTTGTGATACCTGGTAGGTTAATCCTGCCGAGGGAAACCAACTTAAATAATTAAACTGGACCGGCGGTTCCTGAAGCTCAGGATCAAAGGCCTGAAGATCTCCGACAGCGTCGGTATATTCCGCTCTTAATCCAGCGGTAAAATTCCATTTATCTCCTAGTGGAGTATTATAATTAATATAACCGGCATAGACCATTTCATTATAATCAAATTGATTTGAGCTCTTATTATTTAAAACCGGCACTCCATTGGTTTCATCATAAAATAAAAAGGTATTGTCAGTTCCTACCTGACTCAATTTAGTACCGGTACCAAATTTTCCTTTCCCCAATTTTGACTCGAAATCAACTTTGAACGTATAAATATCTATATCCCTTGGCGTATCAAATGAATTAATAACTTCCGTCAGCACATACTCTCCGGTGGGATCATAATATCGATTGGGCTGATACCGTACATTGCCATTTCGATAACGGCCATAATCGGCATCGATATTCATGCTGGTTTGCTCCTTTTCATACCGATAATTCAAATTAAAGGTGCTCTGTTTTTGAAAAAAATCAGAGTTTCCATCAGCCACTAAGATACTGTCGGTTAAATTGCCTGTTGCTTCCTGGGCAATCTCAATGCGATTTTTCGAGGTGCCTGATCCATCATTATTTCGTGCGGAAACAATGAACCCAAGAGTACTGTGCTTACTGGCAAAAAAATCTGCTCCGATACGATAATCGTATGTCTGCCAATCTCTGACAAAACGATTGGTTTCGGTCAATTGCAAACCATTTTGAAAACTTAAAAAATCAATGGTGTTAAAGTTTTCACCGGCTGAATATCCTCCATTAGCAAATATGTTAAAGGCGGAGTTGCGGTAATTGCCACTCAAGTTCAAATTGCCTCGCGTATATTGCCCTTGGGTAAGATTGGAACTTAGGGTCCCGTTTGCACCTTCATTTTTGTTTTTCTTTAATCGTATATCGATGATTCCAGCATTACCTTCTGCCTCATACTTGGCACTGGGATTGGTTATTATATCAAATTTGTCAATCTGTTCAGCAGGAATATTATGGAGATAATTACTGAGATCTTCTCCCTGCAGAGGCAATCTTTTACCGTCTATATAGACGAGCACACCAGAACGGCTCAGTACAGAAATATTGTCATTGTTATCGACCAGCACACCCGGTGCTTTCCTTAATAATCCAAGAGCATTGTCGCCCGCACTATTAATGGTTCCATCGACATTAAAGACGGTTCGGTCAGGTTTAACTTCTACCATCACCCGGGCTGCAGTTACGGTAGCCGTTTGCAAATCAATTCCACCCTTAGTGAAAGAGAGCAGGCCAAGATCCAGTTGCTCATCTTGCGACAGACTGATTTCCCTGATTAAATCACTTAATCCAACATAGGATACTTTTAAAAAATAAGCACCCGCAGGCAGTCCCTCAAAATTGAATCTCCCTTCTTCATCTGACACTTCCACCTTTATCAGTGTTGAATCGACAGACTGATGTAAAGCGATATTTGCATACAATACAGGTTGATTATCCGGATCCATGAGGACCCCTCTGAGAGACGACTGGGCATATCCGGTCATGACAAGGCACAAAAGTGCCAAGTTTAGTACAAGTGTTTTCATAGCTTATTTATTAGGGTACAAAGAAATAATTTGCTACCCAGACATACATATTATTTCGATCAACGACCATGAATACTCTGTCAGGTTGCTATTAGTTGCAGTGAGTCATCTCATTTTATCAAGGCCTGGCAAATAATTAATGCTAAAAATGAATCTGGAAGATCAACAAGATCGCCCCATCGGACCAACTAAATACAGGTAAATTTCGATTTTAGTCCCGCATGACCTTACTAAACGTCCAGTAACTGACGTACAGCCGGTTGAATGCGTTGTAAAGTACTCTGCTTAATATAACGCCTTTGCTCAACCTGCTGTGGTTGATCTCTCCTGCAGAAATAACTATGAATTGCCCGCCGAAGACGTGAGGATTTGTTGCGTGTTCCTCCGTGCCAGGTATGAGAATTAAAGATAGCGACCGTACCGGCCGGCGCTTCCAATAGCAGTTCATCTGGGTGCGGTGCCATTGGGTCCTCCAGCACGTCTTGCGGAAGCCTGCCCTCCAGGTGAGTTCCAGGCACCATCCGGGTGGCACCGTTATATGCGCTAAAGTCGTCCAATAACCAGATGGAATTACATACCTTAAAATCACCTGGATCTACGGTTTCATGCCAATCCACGTGCAGTTTTTGTTCGCCCATGCCCGGTTTTGCCGCCCGGTAATTTAAAGAGGAAAGCTTCATTTCCTTACCCAAAACCCGG
>JAGQWV010000650.1 GCA_020437045.1 Saprospiraceae bacterium
TAATCGATGCGTTGGTCTACTAGCTCAATTATCAGATAAATAGAGATAACCATTTAAAGCCCATCTGTCTAAAACTAGATCAAGAAAAATATAACTACATTTAAATGAATTAGCTCATCCCTTATGAAGAATAAACATATTGAAAGAAGCGGGTCACGATCCATCAAAATTTTTGATAATCGAAGTCTTGATATCGATTACCGGACGTTGATACCAATCCTCAAGCCTGGAATGACTGTTCTGGATGTAGGGTGTGGCACCGGATCTATTTCTAAAGACATCGCCTTCATGGTTGGAGTTCATGGAAAAGTAATCGGTATCGACAACACCAAGAAATTTATTGATAGTGGGAAAGCAACCTACCTGGAAGTACAAAATCTAAAACTGATCCATGCGGATCTCTTTGCCTTCGAACCAGGCATAAAATTTGACTTAATTACCTCAGCAAGGATGCTTCAATGGTTAAGTAATCCAAAAGAGGCTCTGCTAAAAATGAAATCGCTTCTAAACCCTGGGGGGATTATTTCAATCCTGGATTACAATCACAATCATTTAGAATGGAATCCACCACCACCCCTAAGCATGCAGGAATTTTACAAGACCTTTCTAAAATGGAGAAAAGATGCCGGAATGAATAATGCCATGGCGGATGCCTTGACCGAACTTATGCAAGAAGTCGGAATGGTCAAAATTGAGAAATTTAATGCTGATGAGCACTATGTAAAAGAAAGGAGCGATTTCCAAGAAAAAGTGGGAATTTGGGCAAAAGTGGCTGAATCCACTCAAATGGTCAAAGAAGGGTATCTGGATAACGACCTAAGATTACAGGCTATTGAGGAATATAATGAATGGGTAAAAATTCAAGCCATTTCCATGACCATGAAGCTAAATGAAGTCCGGGCACAACTGCCCATAAACATCCACTGATGTCCCAACTTCACTTCCCATTTTACCTTTATCTCCGAAAAATGTCAATCCTTATGACCTACCCTATCTATTAATCACACTATGAAATTCCATTGACCAATAATGGTATCTGAAGCATAAGACGTCTTTACTTATTATTTAAGAGAGCCTCCATTCTTTGTTGAGGACATCGCTTCTTGCCACTAATAATGGGAAACCATGGATTCGACTACAATAAAAGCAGATCTGGTCACATCGATTCTTAATGCGATGATGATCTTTGCCATACAAAATATCACACATGAAAATTGTTCTAAACGGTTCTCTCGGAAATATCAGTAAGCTTTTAGCCAAGATGCTGGTTGAAAATGGACATACTGTCACCGTGATAAGCAGTCGACAAATGAGACAACCGGAAATCGAAGAAATCGGCGCCGTAGCATCGATCGGAACCATGGAAAATATTGATTTTTTAACAAGAACATATGCAGAATCGGATATAGTGTACATCATGGAAACGCTGCCACCCAATGCCTTCCATAGAGCGGACCTTGATTTTATAGCTGCCAATACTACTTTGGGCAAAAATCATAAAGAAGCCCTGGTCAACGCGGGAATAAAACAGGTAATTCATTTAAGCAGTGTGGGAGCACATACCAATCAAGGAATTGGAATTCTGGAATTTCATTATAATATTGAGCGGATCCTGCGGGAACTACCAGAAGATGTTTCCATCAAATTTATGCGTCCCGTCGGATTTTACAATAATATGTTTGGATTTATAAATAGCATCAAAAAGCAAGGTAGTATCGTAAGCAATTATGGAGGAGATAAAAAAGAACCCTGGGTGTCACCACTAGATATTGCCACCACAATAGCTAAGGAAATCCAAAGTCCTTTCCGTGGCAGAACCATTCACTACATAGTCAGTGATGAAGTATCACCCAATGAAGTCGCATCCACACTCGGAAAAGCAATAGGAAAACCTGATTTAAAATGGCAAGTAATCCCCAGTAATCAATTTCTAAATGGTTTGATTAACTCAGGCATGAATGCTCGCACAGCACAAGGCTTTACCGAGATGAATGAGTCAAGAGTCAATGGAATACTTTACGAAGATTATAATCAAAACCGGCCCAAATTAGGAAAAATAAAAATTGAATCCTTTGCCGAGGATTTTGCAAAATTCTATCATTCGTAAACTAAAGGACAACCTTATGCAATCACTTAACAAAACAGCCTTAATAACCGGTGGAAGTCGTGGGTTAGGAAAAAATATGGCCCTGGCCCTAGCTAAAAAAGGGATTGATATTGTACTCACCTATCATACGAACAGTATGGCCGCAGATGAAGTTATTTCGGAAATTAAATCGATGGGTAGAAAAGCGATGGCCTTTGAGTTGGATACGAGCGCTTCCGAAACATTTGATCA
>JAGQWV010000651.1 GCA_020437045.1 Saprospiraceae bacterium
GTATAAATAATTCCTAAGATCTGTGATGTTAGATAATTATCTTCGAGATCCTTGCTTGAGATACCAATTTTCTGTTTGGCATTTGGGTTAGAAAATTTAATCTGTGTGGGTCGCATCAGGGAAGGAATTAGAATGATTTTGTGTGTTAGGTGATATATGGCAAATTTATGGATCGCCCCTCGGTATCAGTGGTGCCCTCGTTCCAATTTCTGGTGATTTGGGTGCATCCACAGGTAAATTTTCCAGAATTCTTAGGAAATTCTCGGATACAGAATTAAAGTGGTGACTCCAGGATCGCTGCGTTTTACTTCGCGCTTCAAGGATCCTATCGGTGAGGGTTTCAAGAATTTTAATGATCACGATTACTGGTTATCTGAATGACCATTTCCTGTGGTTTAGTTAAGCCTGCATTTTTGGTGATATTCAACTACGTTTACCCCTCTTACTCCCGGTGTAGGGAGAACCGGCATGCCCGTATTTTCAATTTGACAATGCAGTTTTCTAAGTTAAAGGACATTTAATCCCTATTCGTCATTGAAAATACTAAGATTCACGATTTGAGAAGTTTATTCAAACCTCACTTCCCTCACCGAAAAGCAATCATCTCCGGAAAAAACCAGGTAACAGGTTAGACCATCTTTGCTCATCCATTTGGTGGGAATCGAAGTGGTTTCACCAGGTCCCACATCCCAATCCCGGGTATAGAATACTGTTTCCCATGGACCCCAGGGGTGAGAAGATGAAAAAATGCCCAAACCTCCCCGGAAGCGTGGGCCCTTTTCATCCGTAGCCAGAGGAATGATTTGACACCATAAATATTTGCCCAATGCAGCATTATACGAAATGCCGGATCGATAGCATTTTCCGGGATTAGTGAAAACAGGTATTCGCTGCTTAATATCGGGACTCCAGATAGGATTATGGTTCTGGTCCCAACCGGAAAGAAATTGGTATTCCCTTCTATTCTTTATACTCTGTTTAGCCACTCTAGCTAATACCATGTTGTCCGCCGGTTGATAGGCAGAGGCATCGTCGGGTGAGTAAACGTAGACAAATTGGTCCGGTGCATCTTGATAGTTTTGGCCATAATTTAGAAAAGTTGGGCAGCCAAAGCTTTCCTCAAAACGCCAACCCTCCCAGGTCCATGTTTCACCGTGATTTTCCGACCAGGCCAGTTGAGCATTGCTGGCATTGCGCGTCAACAGGTATAAGGTATTATCGACGGCCAATATGCCACTGGCTTTAATGCCATATTTTCCCTGCCCCACACGTTCTCCGGTAATCGAGCGGATGTTAGTACCTTGTACATTGGGCGGATATCCGCCTACACTTGCCAATCCCAGGCTTAATTTTAGGTCCGTGTATGGTTGGAAACCATTACCATCGCCATATGCGGTATAGAGAAGATCATCATTTGCCCAGGTAATTGGCCAATTATCGCTTCCTTCAGCCAGGCGAAGGATTTCCGAAGAATCGGCAAATGTACACTGTGCTATTTCTTTACTCTGAGGATAAGGGCTTTCGCTGATTGCATCCATGAGTGGATTGAAAAGAATTTCTTCTGCCTTCGACCAAAAGCCCAGGGTCGAATCGTTTGTCGCCAGTGCATCTCCAAAACGAACCATAACCAAATTTAAACTCGGGATCACCAATAGTATTTGATGTCCTGCCCCGGCGCCGGCAAAGGCATCTCGAGGTACATGCGGCCAGATACCATCAAAATTGGAATACCATCCCATGGTCGAGGCAGGAAAATGATTACGGCCATTGCGCAAAGATGATTCCTCGGAAACCCATTTGGCGTCTTCTCCCGGCACGGCGGTCTGAGCGTAAGCAGTCACTTGGTTTACCCAGGAAGAGTCAATGATCGATGATCCCTGCCACTTGCCCTGCTTTAACATAAGATAACCTATCCGGGCAGCTGCATTGGCAGTAAATGCTCCGCCTCCCCAACTGGGCACTAATTTTAAGCCATTGACTGCAAAGGTTTTTCCGTAACCAGCGGAGATCTCTTCTTTTCCGATACCCAGAGGATTATATATTTTTTCCCATAATAGATCATTTATATTATCACACTCAGTACCTTTTAAGGCAGCGGTTACGGCATAGGTAAGCATACCCACCCCTGGATTACTATAGTTAAAATGACTGCCGGGAGGAAACAAAAGTCTGGTTGAATCGCGGCTCACCGTAAACGGGTCAGGAATTTGACGCCAAAACTGACCTTTCCAACCGGCTAGATCCATGTGGGGATGGAGTCCCGATGTCCGCATTTGTTTTTGTTCTGCTTCTGAAATTTCAGCGTCCTCCAGTCCGGAGGTATGCGTTGCCAATTGTCTCAGTGTGATGGCAAATTTTTTCGGATCTTTTTTCCAGGACTCAATAAAATGACATGCCGGCATATCCGGATGTACCCGCCCTTCTTGCAATGCGACCAATAAAGACATGCCACCGACGAGGGCTTTAGCCAGGGATGCTGAATAGTGTGTGCGAGCGGTATCGGCCCACCCAGGAGCAAACCACTCATAGATGAGATGATCGTCTTTGATGATCATGAATTTCTTAGTGCCCTGAATCTCGAGGTCCTTTGCTAACTGGCCTATAAGCTGGGATGACATGCCGGTGGTTTCCGGTGTGGAATAATTCCATTCAAATGAATCATTTTGACCAATGATTACGTGAAAGCAGAAGCTGATCAACAATAGATTTAAAATCATCGTTTTTTTCATGGGAGATGCATTTGAACATTCATTGGGGAAAATCAATGCAATTAAGTTAACGAAATTGTGGGGTAGTTGATAACTAGTGCAGCATTTCCACAATA
>JAGQWV010000652.1 GCA_020437045.1 Saprospiraceae bacterium
CATACTTTAAGAAATAATATATAGAACTATCATAACCTGAAATCGCTTTCAATGAAAAACAATCATTACCTAATACTCGCGATCATCACCTTCGCAATGGGATTAATATCCTGCAATCCGGACTGCAATACTTCCTCAAATGGTAATACATCGATAGACTCGGGATCAGCCATTCTGGCCGGGAGACCGAATCAAATTTTATTGCGATCCATTCCGGCTAATTTCTTACGGGGCCGGGAGGTTTATATAGACAATCCAATTCCCACTGCTCCTCCCCTCCAGGTGGATGCATCATTTGAACCCACTTTAGATGGATTAATCGTGACTATTCCTGAAGAAAGTTCGATGATCAGCACTCCCAATGTATATGTCGACGATCCGGACTGCAGTTCCAACCTTCTGGTAGTCGATCCATTGCAGATACGCTCAGAAGAGTTCTTCTTTACCAACGATGCGTTTCTAGTACCACCCATTCCGCTGATTATCATTCCTGCACCCGCCATTACCCCACCGATTAATGTCACGAATGCCTGGCTGACTCCTTATGATCGTGATTACTGCATCTGGTTTGTTCCCAATCGTGATGAAAATGGTAAGGAAGAAAAACAACTGCGGGTATTTAAACCGGAAGAAGAATCCATTTTCGGCTCACCGGATAAGACCGGAAGTCGCGAATTTATTGCCCCTTGTGCTTCTGATGAAGAGATTACGGCAAGAAATAACCAACATGGAAATCCGGTGTCTGGCATTATCGACAAAGAAGCTAATTTTATTCAAATTCAAATTGACCGCACTCGTAAAGGTTTAGGTGTAGAAACTTTCACCGGTATGTTTATCGAATTAGACGAATTACCTGATGACCCGGAATGGAGAGTTACAGGCCCCTGTGGTAACAGAAGTAAAAATACCGGAGCAGTTATGCTTTTGACTTCCCAAAGTACCGGACAACAATTATTACTCATCCATGGTGTTGACCTGTGAAAAGAAAAAAGAATAAACGAAGCTTAACGATTCTCCTAATACTGCTCACCATCGTGGCAATACTTTATTTCTTCATCCCCTCAGGGCCGGTCTTAAAAGATAGACCATCCGGTATCGAAGGTGATTGGAAATTTTATTTTACCTATAGTAATGATACCAGCTTGATTTATCGTGGAAATATGAATGTAAATACAGCTGACTCTTTAATGGTTACTTTTGAAATATTTGCCCCACACAGTACCCGGGCGGAAAAATTGAAAGCGCGTCAAGTACAGATAAATGACAAAAATATCTCGGGAACGTTATTATACGATCGCTATAAAATCCGGGGAGGTTATCTGGAAGAACATTTCAGCCTGGATCTTAAGACAGACGACACCTTTGAAGGTGAAGGCCACTGCATACAAAATTGTGCGGAAGGCACGGAAAATGCGACTATTTATTGGTTTGGATCGAAAACCCCTGATTAAACTCTGATTAAAATTTACACCGGCATGAAAATTAAAATATACTGCCAAGCCTTATTTATTATATTCTGCTTCAGCGCATCCCATGCCCAGAAATTCCGATATAGTATTCCTGGTCTTGATACGCTGCAGGAAAGTTTTATAGTAAGTGGGGCGGCATCATCCGTCCTCCGGCAAGGCCAGACAGAATTTATTTTCAATAATAGTTTAATATCCTATTGGATCGCATTTCATGAAAACGGCAAAAATTCACCAATCCTTGACCGGCTACGTAACACCTTATTTTTAAGTGAATTATCTGGATATTACGGTATTTCCAGTTCCGGTCGTATCGATGCAGGCATTCAGGTGGGTTATGCCAGAACGCGCCTCGACAATTCTTCTTCCAGCTCGCCATTCCGGGTATTCCGAAAAACTACCAACGAAAATATCAATGAAGAAGCCTTTACCCAGGTACGCTTTGATGATTCATTCGGTGGACTGGCCTATGTGGGAGCCAGGCTTCGCTTTAAGCCGATTACCTATGAACCCGGATTTATTTTGACAGCAGGGTATTCCGTCAGTACTATTAAAGATGAAAGCCAACAAGTGCAATTAAATGCTGATCGTGATTTCTTTGATCTGGGAGCCTCTTATTATAAAAGTGTCACTAACAATGTCTATTATTTCTTTAGCACATCCCTGCGGGGATATCTGTCCAGTGATGTAACACCGGAATCGCTTTACAATTCCAGTTTTAATTTTTTCCTGATCCATCGAACGAATAATCAAAAATTGACTTTTTATCCAGGCATCAGTTACAATTTGGCATTTAAGCCATCGACCTATGATTCACATCCATTTATTAAAAGCACTGAATTTTTATTTGCTTACGGAGGTTTACAGTATTCCATTAACCGGAAAGCCAATATTTTTCTAACAATGGGAATTCCCTTATTTATTAATATCATAAACCCACTGCAGGATATCGTCCGGGAATCTTACTCCGTTACGGTACTCGGTGCGAGGATTGGTATTTAAGTTGAATTGCGGAAAACTATCAACAGTATTTTGTTTTTTTAATCTTTCGAACGAAGATATACCTGCTAATAGAGAAAGCGAAAATAGCCTTGAAAATTAGAAACCTCTTTTATTCTTACTGATAGATTTGAGCAGATATAGAATTATAATAATTCCCAATGCCATCAGGAGTATTCTTTTCCAAGGCAATCCCTCATCCAGTTCCAGCACCTCCGAATCTCCCATCAACATAAAGGAAGACCAAAAAAAAGGATGGGCATAGAAACTATTTTGCCTATCGATATAATTGAGAATCGCACTGCGCAAGGCAAGGTCCTTCTGCCTACCTTGTTTGATTTCGTTCAAAAACGTTTCTACTAACTGACTGGTAGTTTTATCATTGACACTCCATCGGGTCGCCACCAGACTACGTGCTCCTGCATAAGAAAATCCGCGGGCAATACTGCTAATACCCTCACCGCGAAACAAATGTCCGGTACCGGTTTCGCAAGCGCTGAGTATGACCATTCGGGCTTGCATCTGCAGGTTATAAATTTCCTTTAAATAAAGTAAATAGTCCTCCTCCTGTGATGCGGATCCCTTAGAAAATGCCAAAAAAGAAAAATCATCATCACCGACATTTACTTTACCATGCGTGTCAAGATGGATGACCCCATATTCTCTTTGTACCCTTAAAAAATTATTTTTTGTTGCTTCTTTTCCTACGAAAATTTCTCCGTTCAACAGATCGCTGGCCTTCTCTATCTCCTGTTCGTTAAATAGTAATTTATGCAAGCCCTGTGATTCCATCCCATCGAATTCGGGGGCAAACCCCACATACTGGTTTGAATAACCATCTGACGATCCCTGACTCATTTCCGCAAGGATACTGGCTGAGAAATTATAACTAATGCTGTGCCTGCGGATTAAATAGGGGTGCTCCCGAAAATTCATAACGCTGTCCACTTTTGCCGTCAGTAATGCGTCAAAGGGTAAATAGCCCAGACGGTCATCGGGTACTACAATTAATTGTCTTTTAATAAGATCCTCAAGAGGAGCGATCAAATATTGGTACAGGCGATAGGCAGCTGCAGCATACGCTTCACTATTTTGTTTGAGTTTTGCGGTACTTTCCGATCTGAACCGGCGAATCAGCGGTATAATTGTATCAAGAAGGATTTCAAAATCAGTGTAACGGGGAACCTGAATGACATCAAACCGATCGCGATTTAAAATAAAAATATTGATATTACTACCAACAAAGTATTCGACTAAGGTCTGCGAGGTATCCAACAATGTCTGTTGAATTTCCGGAACAGAAGGAATTGGATTTTCGTAGCGCAATTCGTAATATTTCGAATAGTTCTGTCGAATGTCACGAAGTACCCGATTAAATAATTCTTTTTTCTGAAATATCAGTATGTTCAAAGAATCCAACGGAATCCTGTTATCGGCAAAAGCGGGATCATACAGGTATTTTTCCTTTTCCAGCTCCACAATCGAATTCTCCAGGTCCTGAATTTATTTCAGCTTAGAATTTGGCAATTCGCCAAAGGCATCCGCCTTTGACCTATAGATACCGTCGAGCAAAAGGAGTCCTTTACTTTTTTCCGAATATCTGAATGCCTGATGCCAGTACCGCTCCTCCCCGCTCCGGTTTTGCATTTCGTTGAGTAAGTCAATGGCTAATTCATAAATATCATGACCAATAGATACCAGGTTAAATTTTGAACCAAGTGCTTCGTATCGAACTCTCAGATAATCCAGGGTCTCATCAGCGTAGGACAAATACAAAAGTGCCTTTTCCATAGATTGGAGATGTCCGGTCTCCAGATATTTTGCATAATAGACCCGGGCCAAAAGGTAGAGACTGGATAGAAGCGTTGGGTACGAATTTACCTGCTCGATTCTATGGTCGGTTTGGAGATCGAAATTGAGTGCATTCAGACACTGCTCGAAACCTTCGATCGCCTCATCATATTGTTCAATCTCCTGTTGGAGATAAGCCAGATTAAACCAGGTCTCGGCCACATCCGCATGTATATTTCCATACAATTGTTGTCGGGACTCCAGAGCTTCCCTTAGCAGGATTCCTGCTTCTACAAGGTGATTTTTTTGTATGGCTACATTTCCCAGATTATTGAGGCAAAGCGCCATTCCATCCATATCATTAAGTCTCTTATAGATCGTAAGAGCCTTTTCGAAATCCCGACCGGCAGCTACGTAATTATCCGCATTAAAATAAACACGTCCAAGGTTTACCTGAACATCGGCTAGTTCCCTATCACTGCCCTCATGTCTTCTATAACGTTCTTTTGCCTCATTAAGGGCTTTTAGCGCAGATATGGATTCTCCCATATCATCCAGGCATTGCCCCAGATTGTTGTAAGATTGAGCAATGCGTAAATCATCGGGTTTAAGATTAGCCAGTCTGATTCTTAACGCTTGCTGCTGATAATCTAAAGCCTTTATAATATCTCCTATATATAAATAACTGATTCCCAAATTATTAAGCACATCAGCTACCAGCGTATCTTGATCTCCGTAGAGTTGGGTACGCAAAGCCAGCGATTGCTCCAGTAATGGATTAGCTTTAGAAAAATCTTTAATCCGGATATAGAGATGTCCCAGTTTATTGAGAAATTCAGCCTGCCAGGAACTCCCCGAGGCTCGTTGCATACCCATTTCGTAGTACTTTCTAGCATCAGGCCAGTCCTGTAGTTCGATAGAACAATCACCTAAAATACTATATATAAGTAATTGATTTTCTGCATCTAAAGCCTGATTATCGGCTATTTTAGCGTAAGCTCTTAAGCCCACTTCTCTTCCCTCAGAGTAATTCTTTTGGTTCAACAGACGCTGAGCATGATCAATGAGGTGCCTAATCTCACTGGAATCAACCTTTATTAGAAAGTGACTGGCCGACAGAGATGTCATCGATCCGAAAATCAGGCAGGTTGTGACGATATATTTTGTTAAAAAAGTTGAGAAAATCCCCGGACAATTCATCTCTTCAAGACACTATTAACTGAGAACCTTAAAAGTACCTTAAATTTATGCAAAGTAAATTAGGACTTCCAAGATCGTTCTCTTTGACATTTTAAAGTACCTATGTTATGAATCTGCGAAAGTACTACTCCATTGCCCTGTATTTGATCTGCACCCTTCCTATGTTTGCGCAGGAGAATGTAAAGTTGCTCAGTAACTGGGATTACCGTCGCAAGATGACCCGGTATGAGAAGATCAACAAGGTCATCAGCACTGGCAATGGTTATATTGCAGCCGTTGGTGAGACACATGGAGAATCTGGAGATATCGATGGTCTCTTTATCCTCATGGATGCAGAGAAAGGAGAAACGCAAGTTTGGAAATCTATCGGTCGTGAAGGCCAGCAAAGCTTTCAGTCGATTGTGCAGAATTTCGATGGCACCTTTACCCTGGTAGGATATGATGAAAGACTCAAGGGAGAGCGCAATGGTTGGTTGGTCGATGTTGATATCCAGGGTAACGAACTGAATCGCATCCCGGTCAAGGGTAAAGCAGGAATGAGTAATGAAATCACCGATATTGCGATCAATGGAGCGGGAATCACCTTGTTGATGGGAAAACAGAATGTCGGAAAATCAGAAGAATGCTGGCTTCTTATGAGAAATGGCCCAGAAAGCTGTACGACCCTTAATCTTGAAAAAGAAACACCGGGAAGTGCAAATCAATTGATAGCCCTTCCGGATGGATATTTTGCATTGGTGGGAAGTACAGATTCCAAAAACAGAGAGCACCCAAATCAAGCTTGGGTAGCAAAATTTGATCACGAAGGAAAAGATGTTTGGAGTGGCATACATTATATAGGTGATAAAGGATGGCAAGAAGGAATCTCCATATGCCCGAGTCCATTGGATGGCGGAATTGTCCTTTCAGGCGTAACCAATAGCAAGGGAGCAGGTGATTTAGATATGTGGCTGGTGAAGCTCAATAAAGATGGAGAACTGGAGTGGGACCGCACTTTTGGCGGTATCAATGCCGACCGTACCGCTTCCGTGGTGGCGCTCTCCGCCGGTGGCTATGCCTTGATGGGTCACACCTGGTCTCATTTGCCAAAAGCAAGCACATCTATACTCAAAGTGGTAGTGGTTAATAATGACGGCGAATGGCTGGATGACGCGACCTATTATATACCTGAGGCAAGAGGTAGTCAAACAGGTTACTCTATATGCGAATCACTCATCAAACCGGAGGTGATCATTGCCGGAAATTCCACAGCCGACAAATCCAATCCTTCCCTGACCTATATCGCCGATATCACCTATCAGTCTCCTATTGATCTGGCATTAATAAAAACAGATGATGATACGTATGGCAATATCGCAAATCTCAATTTGGAGCTCTCCTCTTCAAAGTTCGTTGATGCCGATGCCAGTAAATTCTTGCAGGAAGGTGAACGTGGTTATGTCACCGTTGATGTAACAAATAGTAGTCTGGCTACCATTCATAACGTAAAAGCAGATATCAGCTCCAATGACCAGCAAGACATCAAATTCTGGAATCAGATCTATATGGGTAGTTTTCAGGCTGGTCAAAGTAAAACCCTGCGTATTCCTGTAGAAGCCTCCAATCAATTGACCAAAGGATCCTATCAACTTAATATCAATCTGGAAGCAAATGGTATGAATGCCGCATCCAGTCAGGTAAAAATTGCCTCAAACCGGCCGGATCCCGCTTCGCTGATTGTCAACAGGCATTCATTTTCACCAGAGATGAATGCAAACCCGGGCAATCCGATCACATTGACCGTCGAACTGATTAATAACGGAGGCACGCAAACGGATCCGGTAACGGCGACTTTTAGCATTCCCAGCGGAGTGGAATCGCTGAATAATGAAAAAGTGGAAATACCTGCCCTTGCCCCCAATGACAAATACAGTGTCACTTTTGATTTCGCCTATTCCAATGTATTTGATCAAAATAGTATCAAAGTGGAATTTGAATCTGAAACAAAATCCAATCTCCCCGGCATAAAAAGATCTTTCAGCTATGGGGTTGCATCAACCCGACCGGTCGCAGATGCTAATCCACCAGCGCCTAATAGCAGTCTGGATATTATCTGGACCAGCCACGACCTTAATGAATACCGGACGGTAGAAGTGACGCAACGTGAAGTAAATATCAAAGCTATTGCACTGGCTAATAAAGAATTGTCCAAACGAAATTTTGCAGTATTAATTAATGGTCGGCGTTCGCAAGGTCAAAAGCTGGATGAATCCAGATTGACACCACCGGAAGGCCATCAACTGGGCCGGATTCAACAATCCTATACCGATGTCATTAACCTGCGGGATGGTGACAATGAAGTGCAGGTGGTGTATTACGATGATGCCGGAGAAATTATCGGAAAAAGTACTCCTCTCATTTTTAAATACTTGAGTAGAAAAGCACCAAACCTGTACGTCCTTTCCATTGGCGTACAACATGAGGATCTGCAATACACCGTCAATGATGCGAAAAAGTTTGCCGAGATGTATGGCAAATTAAGAGATGATAAAGGCAGAACTTTCCGGAAGGTCAGCGTCATCGAAATGACCACCAAGGAGGAGACCACCGAACGCAATATCAAGCGGGCATTCCTTAATTTGTCACGAAATAATACCATCAGTGATGATGATCTGATTGTGGTATTTATCTCCTCTCATGGCAAAGTGATGGACGGCAATCGATATGTACTTCTGCCTTCAGATTATGATCCTCAATACGAAGAAATTACCACGGTCGATTTTGATGAAGACATCCTAAAACGGCTACGTAATCTGGATGGTAAGAAACTCCTATTTATTGATGCTTGTCATAGTGGCAGTGCCGGAAGCCGGTCCTTTAGTGATGCGGCTGCTAGCAAAATGGTTAACGATTTAATTAATTCAACAGCCGGTATGGAGATCTTTGCTTCGTGTGCCAATAATGAATTTTCGTACGAAGATCCCCAGTGGAATAATGGAGCATTTACCAAAGCAATTATCGAAGCATTTAATAATGAAACAGTCGATATCGATGGCAATAAAATCCATGCCGACAAATACACCGAATACAACGGAAAAAAAGACCAGGGCTCGGATGGCATTATCACCATCGAAGAGCTCAAAGAATTTGTACAACAGCGGGTACCTTATCTTGTAAAAAATGTAAAAAATAAGGAGCAAAATCCAACGAATAAATCCACCGAATTATTAAAAGAAGATTTACCTATCTATTTGGTAAATTAAAAATGCGGATAAGAATTATCAAATATTACCGGATTGGCAAATTTTTCGAATAGCAAAAACCGAAGTTGACATAATTAAGAATTTGATTTTCTATGGTGAGTTGTAGAGCCCTCCTTTGCAGACCAACTCGCAATAAATAGATATCCTAATCGAGCAATAAAACCTCATTTAGTGAGTACTATCTGCCACAATTTTCCAATGGCCTCTAATTTTTTGAAGAATTAATAGAAAATATCCTTCCAGGTTATCGATCCCTACCCGTTCGAGGTGGTAGCGGCCGATCAGGGAATAAACCTTTCGACTTCTTTTATTCAATGAAATGACATTAAATGTCAGTTGTCCCATCGATTGCCGGTCAGGGTACCGTTTATAGTAGTTCTGTAGCGTATTCTGATAACCAAAAGTTGGTCCACTCTTACTGAGAAACTGCAATTCATCCTGGTCCCAATACGTCTGCATAAATCCTTCTATATCACCTTTATTCCAGGCCTCTGATTGCATCGAGAGCAGATCTTCTATCTCGGTCCGCACCCGATCAGATTCCTGACCAGAGGCAGGCGATAGCAGTGAGAAACATATAATTGCTATGAGGTAAAAAAGACGGGTATTCATGATTAGTAGTTGATAGTCTGTTCGCGAAGGTATTAAAAGGTAAATGGTAAAATGGTGAGAGAGTGAATGGTGGAGGGAGGAAAGGCGTGAACAGTGAGAGCGACCAAATTTTAGAGTGGACTTAAACAATTGCCCAGTTCAACAGTTAAACAGCGATTAATTTATAACATGAGAGAATGGTGGAGGAAGGAAAGGCGTGAACAGTGAGAGCGGCCAAATTTCAGAGTGGACTTAAAC
>JAGQWV010000653.1 GCA_020437045.1 Saprospiraceae bacterium
GTCAACGTTATTTATGAGAGAACATTCTGAATACGGAATACTGACTACTGAATACGGAATACTATTCACTGAATACTAGCCACTGACTACTTACGAGTCATAGGCTAATGCAATCCATTTACTTTTTTAATCATTTTCCACTTTAACTATTTTACCACTTTCACCCATTTAACCGATTTATCCATTTGTTAATTAAAATAATTCAGTAAATTAGAATGTTATACTAGCCCTAATTTCATGTTTAAAGCCAAACTTATCGGTGACAAAAGTTATTTTCGACTAAAAAGAATCACTGCAATCCTATCGGTATTCAGTATAGTCCTTTTTTGCCTGATAAACCCTGTAAATGAATTGTCCTGGCCCTGGCTGATAGTCCTATGCACCATTTCCGGAGTTATAATTTTTTATTCAAAGCGTATCGAGCAAAGACTCATCCGGGTGATCCAGGATCAGATTCAAATTGATTATGAGAGTATTACAATAGTAGACAACCGGGGAAAGGTAAAAGATAAAATAAACATTAGTGATGCCGATCGAATTATCCTCAAGGAAACATTTAAACTTCCCCTGGACAAAATTGCCGACAAGCATCTGAAAAACTTTATTACAATTGACATCCATAATAAATTACACACGTTCGACTTTATTCCGGAATCCTATTATATGCTCAAGCAATTAGGGAAAATCGTGGAACGATGGCGAGAATCCAACATTCCTCTCTTTATCTTACCACTAGATCAGAGAAACAACTAAAAAAGCCTGTTCACTTTTTCAGTAAACAGGCTTTGTGGATGGATCTAAAACCTTATATAATCTACAACGAAATTTAACTATTGGTTACGATCAGTTTCTGAGGTTGACTGACTCCATAATTTGTTTGAATTCGATAAAAATAGGTGCCGGCAGGTATTCGATCTCCCACCTGCCAGGTTCTGGAATAAATACCAGGATTTCTGATATTTTCATCCAGTTTTTCGATCAGTCTTCCTTCAAGATTATAAACATTGATAGAGATAGGTGATGTCTTTTTAACGGAATATTCAAAGGTGGTGTAATCTGCTACCGGATTAGGGTAATTATTGACAACGCTTATAGCATCATGGGCCACCACATTCTTATTGGCAGTTGTCTCACCCTGAAAATATTGAAGTGCCTTAGCAAAAGCTTCCGGCCCGATTTTCATACCTAATAATCTACCGGGTACGTCATCAATGGGAGGATGTATTCCACCCCATAATCTTGACAAACTTGCCTGATCAGAAGCATCCCGATATTTGGCCCATTGTAGCTCTAAATCAATAGTTGGACCTTCTTCGAACAATAAAAATTCATTTTTAGGGGCATCAAAAACTCCCATTCCTCCGGGGAAGTACTCATCTCCCGTCACCAAAGTCATAACTTCTGCCGCCGCCCGTGAAAACGTAGAGTGACCAGATACATATCCAGCAAAAGGTGGGGTAATAAATGATGGCTTTTGATATGGCCACCAGTTGGCAGCCAGAATCCATCCCACACCTGCAGAACTGGTGGCGTCGGGCACGTAATCAGGTCCTTTCCATGCAAACAATTTGATTTTGCCTATGTTTTCACCGTTTGGTCCGGCAAGACTATCTCCTTCTTCAACCAATTCGATATGACCTTCTACCAATGGCAAACCACCGGGATGATAAGACATTTTTGTGGAGTCAGAACATTGGCCTAGCTCAGCCATACCACGAATGGCGGATATAGGTCTAACAAAATCGTAAAACGATTTAATACCCCAAACGGCCACAGCAACATCATGCATAGCACCACCCATCACCAGATAGGTCTTGACATCCCACTCCAAATTATCCAATGGCTCCCCTGCTCCTTCAAAGCGCTTCTCAAAACCAGGATAGTCACTGACATAATTTAAGATGGTGAACCAATGACCAGGAGGTGTTTCAGAATTTGGTCCATCTGCCCAAAACTCGGCAAGTACGCGTCCAAAATCTCCCAATGATACGATCTGAGGTTCATACGGTTGACCTGTAACAGGATTGATAGAATAACCGGTATCAATGACACCTCCATCCAGGAAATTATAGAATGCCCTCATTTCTTCCTCATTATGTGGCAGACTACTGAGGTTACCTACCGAGGCGGGAGAAATATCAATCATAATTTGTTGAGCTGGGTCCAGGTGACCAGACCAAATAGCTACCAGGGCAAAATTCCACTTATAAAAATCATCAAGCTCTTTTAGTGTGCCGGTGGTATCAATTTGCGGTGGTGAACCAGGATTATGATACAGATAGTAATCATTCCCATTTTTATCAAAAATTTCCAGATCATCTTCCGTGAGAGAAAAAGGAGTGACCGATCCCCAGTGTGGTCCTAAAAACCTTCTTGGCATTCCTGCCTGGAGCGCTAGCGGTTGCCAGTGATTCAAATCTACGATATCAGGATTACCAGGCAAAGATGGCACCAATGGAGGATTAACCGGTGTATAATAGCTATCGGGAAAATCATAATTTATGTCTTCGTCGGAGTGATCACCCAACCCAAATTCCATGCAACTGAGAGCTATATAATTACCCAATGCCGCTGGAGATCCATCGGAAAAATCAACCGAAGTAAAAGAAGTATCGTACCCCAAAGAAATCATTAAGGAATCGAACCTCGGGAGAGAAACTGCTGCACCCGGTGAATTACGAAATCGCTGTTTTAGTAGACGATATGCTGCATAACTAATGGCTTCTTCCTGAGCAACTCTTCGCTGCAGCTGCGTCTCCGGAACGTTTATACCATCAAAATTACATGTATAATCACCCACCGTATTACCCAATAAAAAAGGTTGCGCCTGATCGTCATACACTGCCCAGGCATCGTACATCACTGCCGAGGTGTGAAAGAGATTCCTAGAATGCACCGTGGGCCGGCTCACATCCACTCTGATGGCATCCAACAGTGCTTCATTCCAAAGTCTGGCCACAGAATGCTGACCAAAAGACATTGTAAAAAACACCAGGACACAAAATGAAGTAAAGGTTGTTTTCATATGTTTGATTTTAAATGAGTTATACGAGTGCTTTGCAAAATATCAGGATGGTGGACAAGTATCCTACGGCACTACGGATTCTTCACCGGGCTTTCTTTTAGAAAGGTAGAAAAACTCTTCCGAGGAAGTGAGCAAAGTGTTAGTTACTAATCCGCGAAAAGCCGTACTTCATCATACTAATTGATCAACCTGATCAAATATTAGCCAAGTTTCATACATTAAATTATTAAATATATCTATGGACACCTCTAGTATCGATTTATCTATAGATAGCAAAAAGGCTACCAAAAGGAATAAGTCTCAATAGTACATTGTTATAAAAGCCAGAAACGTTGTCTGGTATGCTCTTTCTAAGTTTCGTCAGTTGGTATTTCATACCAGAATCATCGCTGGGGAAAATTAGATTCAAAAGGCCAAAGAGGTTTAAGTGTTCCAATAGTTAATGGCCAGTTTTATATTCTGAATGGTATTCATGCTCTGTAAAGTGATCACATAGATCCCGGGAGATATTCCATAAACGTCGAAATTATCGCCGGAATCGCACTCGGTCCATGTTTTCAAAACCTGACCAGAAGTATTTCGAAGAACTACCTTATATAAATATTCGATTTCTCCCTCTATTCGAAAAGACGATCTTACCGGATTTGGAAAGATAGCTAATTTAGTAACCCTTTTTTCAATGCTGCGCACCGGTGAAATGCTGACCATGCCGTCCAGGTCAACCTGCCGTAACCGGTAATAGAATTTGCCTGAAACCGGTACTGCATCTTGCCATTGGTAGAATGTCGGCTGTCCCTGCGCTTCCAACTCAACTACCGAATCCCATACTTGCAGATCAATGGATCTTTGCACAATGAATGAACTATTGTCAACTTCGTCGGCGGTTTCCCAGGTGAGTTCGACGAAATCATCAATCAACGTCGCCTTAAAAGGCTTCAAATACCTCACAAGGAGAATCCCACCATACTCATCAGCACCAATGTCTATGATATCATTATTGATTCTGTCGTCATCATGATAACCATCGAGCTCTCCCTCAGCAATGGAAGTATGCGGATCACCCGCGTTAATGGCAGGAGAATTCGGATTTCCCAAATGGAAACTCACCCCTTGCGAACTGATCTGTAATTGAGGATCTGCAAAAATGGAATTAAAATCCTGCATTGTCTTTGAGACATATCCTGTTAATGAATTAAAGATTGTCCCCTCATAATCAAATGCCGATGGACCTGAACTAAAGTATAAATTGTAATTCAGATTTAAGCCTGTGCTACCAGAATTGACAGACAACATTAATAGTGAGCCACTATTCTGATAAAATATATTATTAATGACATCTAAATTGTCGGTAGCTGTAATTGTCAACTGACCAGTGATTCCTCCCACTCCACCCGGGTTAACATCATTTTCCAAAGCAGTATTATTTCGTATGATCGAGTTTGTCACCCTGCCAGTATGGGGATAATCATACCCACCTACAGCAATTGCCGCATCAGCATTGTTATATAAGAAGTTGTTTCTCACTGTAATATTAGAAGCGGTGCCAGGATTCTCACATCCTACTTCGATCCCGTATTGACAACCTGTGACCAGGTTCCGTTCAATAATGATCATTGCACCGCCATCAACATAAATTCCTGCTGCCGAAGCATAGGGTGAAATACAATTCTTAACGTCGTTATCTACGATTCGTCCATTTCTTGCCTGATCATTTATACTAGAGGTCTGTTCGCCTCCAATGGCATCGATCCCAATATTGGATATATTATCAACTTCATTATTCTCAATACTAAATCCATCCACATTTCCATTTACAGCTATCCCCTCACTAAAACCAGTGAGGCAATCATGTATCTTGTTTGATTTAATGGTTAGTGAAGATACCGGTGCACTACCGTTAGATCCATATACGATAATTGGTTGAGCATTATCAAGATCAGAATCTACTGGATCTCCAGAACCAAAATTAATTTGACTTATATCATTAGCAATTATCGAGATCCCCAGACAATTACCTTCTACTAAAATACCCTGTGCTCCTTGTGTGGTATGATCAGTAAGTGTCAATCCACGGATAGTAATAAAGCTCTGGTCAATAATTTCGATGAGGGCATCTTGTTCGAAATGGCCATCTCCGTTGATGATTGCATGTTCTTCTGGAGGACTCCACAATACAATGGGATTGAAGATCGTACCGGATTGGGTAAAACTAATGCGCTCTGAATAGATACCGGCCAGAAGAGCAATTGTATCGCCCGGAACAACCTGCTCAATAGCGAATTGGATAGAAGCCCAGGGATCTTCTCTGGAACCGGGAGCACTATTTCTCCCGGTCGTCGATACATAATATGTGGTCGCATAAACCTGAAATTGACATAAAATCACCATCAGAATGAAATTGAATTTCATTGATTCTTATAGCTTAATTATCAAATGGATAAATATAGTATATAAATATAATATATTGGATTTAACTTGCCGATGTACTCTGGTTGTGCAGGTATGTAACGAAGACAAATACGACGCAAAAAGATTAATAATTATATTGCGGACCAGTACATTTAAAATTATGAAAATTCTCTCCTGGAACGTAAATGGTTTACGAGCTGCTGTTAAAAAAGATTTTGTAGAACAAATATCTCAGATCGATGCTGATGTCATTTGTTTGCAGGAAACAAAGGCACAACCGGATGAAGTAGAACAAGCGCTATCAGAACTTAAGGGTTACCATATCTATGCCAACTCAGCATCGCAAAAGGGATATTCGAGTACTGCGATATTATCCAAAAAGGAACCCCTCCAAATTCTGCCCGACATGAATATAGCTGAGCATGATAATGAAGGTAGAATAATCACTGCGGAGTATGACCGGTTCTACCTGGTCACAGCTTATGTGCCAAACTCCGGTCGCGGATTAGTAAGGTTGGAATATAGAAAACAATGGGATCTTGATTTCTTAAATTTCCTTAAAACCCTGGAGAAGGAAAAAGCGGTAATTCTCTGTGGAGATTTAAATGTCGCCCATCAACCAATGGACTTGGCAAATCCTAAAAGTAATTACAATAAAACCGCCGGATATACACAAGTTGAAATCGATGGGTTTAACATGTTCATCGAAAATGGTTTCGTAGATATCTTTCGACATATTTATCCGGACAAGGTAGCATATAGCTGGTGGAGTTATATGTTTAATGCGCGAACAAAAAATATAGGATGGCGGATTGACTATTTCCTGGGTAGTACCTCACTCTTGCCCTATGTCGTAGATTGTCAAATACTCGGCGACATTATGGGTTCTGATCATTGTCCGGTCCAATTGGAAATTGCCTAATTGGAAATTTCACTATCCCTGAAAAGTTGATTTGCAGCTCTAATCTCCAATTTCCTCCCATTCATTCGATCAGCGATTTTCCCGACTCAACCAGAAATTTTCTCGATCCAAACAAGGTCATTTTTTAAAGAGATCTGCTGACCAATATATTTGAGAGCAAGTAAAATTCTATCAAATGTTAAAGTCTGCTCTCATGAAAAAAATATTACTCTCGAATCTCATACTGTGGATTCTCTCTACTCCTTCTTTTAGTAAATGCGATGACATACCGTCGGGACTCTCCGTATCACAGATTAACAGCACTTCGGTAACACTGCTCTGGTCAAAAACGGAAAATGCGATAAAATATGAAGTGGAGATTGAGGATACAGATAATACCCCTTCTTTCGAATTGGATAAAAACACAAGTGAAACCAGTTTGCTCGTCACTGGCCTGGTGCCAGGTGGACATTACAAATTTAAAGTCAAATCCGAATGTAGTTCTGGTAGCAGCGATCATTCACCATGGTTTTTCTTTTCTACCGGCACAGGAGATAGTGGTAATGGAAATGATGATTCCAATAGCGGTAGTTGTGCCATTCCCGGCGGACTCGATATCGCAGAAAACAATGGCAGCTCGGTAACGCGGCGTTGGAGTGCAGAGGGTAGATCCCTACAATACGAGGACGATATTGAAAAAGAGGAAAATACCCCAGCGTTGAATATCGAAGCC
>JAGQWV010000654.1 GCA_020437045.1 Saprospiraceae bacterium
CTGATTAATTATTTCGGCTCCTTTTTTAAAATAAAGCGTCTCACCTGGGGTCACCGTCCACTCTCCATTGACCGTTTTGTATGTCTTTTTACCGCTAAGCACATGAACGATGTAGTCATTTTTTGAAAAAATCCCCACTTGTTCGGCATCAATAGGACAGGTATACTCTAAACAGACCGTTTCTCTAAATTCAAAACGATTGAATTTTAGGTTGTCTTTGACAATTTGGTAGAAATTTAGCATTGTTGGTTTTTTATGGTTATCCTAATATAAAAAAGATCTCGCTTTTTTTACATCTATTGAATCACTTCCGATGCGGCGCATATTTATTCGTGAATGCCACTGGAAATATGCAAGGAGACGGATACTTTTATTAAGTATTCAATGAAATCAGTAACAAATACATCTCCGTTTAAAATAAATTAATCACCGTTAGCTAGGAGTCCATTGAAATACTCAGGTTGATGCTGAAACCGTCAATCGTTGTTTTCTGATGATGCGAGACAAAGGAAGATGCCGGGCGGTAACTGAATGGACTATCTGCCAAGGCGCCCCGTCGCAGAAGCAGTTATGCTGCATAGGTGGCAAGTCAGGCATGGGATCAACCAAGTCAAAAACGACGAGAACGAATTATCTGCCTTTGTGTGAAATAATATTGTTTAGTGTCAGCACAAGATGGGTATTTAAACAGTAACTTAGGGTAAGTCTATGTTCATAATCACCGGTAGATGGTCCGAAAGGTACTGTGTACTGCTATCGGCAATGATCCGGGTATTTTGCACCTGACGTAACAGATTTGGACTGACAAAAATATAGTCCAATCTCCGAAGGTCACCATGCTCTCCCTCGGTATCTAACCAGGAGGGGAAACTTCCGGTAAAGTGATAATTATTCGGACGGAATTCATATTCCATGTCCTTCAGCCCGGCATTTAAAACTTTTTCAATCACTCCGTAATCCAGGTGTCCATTATGGAGATTATTGGCATGGTCTCGTTGATCTAATCCTTCGAAAAATGGTTCAAGTCTTCTATGTTGATAAAAAATACTATCTACTGGAGAAAATGTATTAAAATCTCCTGCTAGTATTACTTGACTATTTTTCGGTAACTCAGTAATGTTTTTTAAAATTTCATCAATCTCCTGCTGTCGAAATGACCAGTTACTTGGATGTAAGTGGATCACATAGAGATAAATATTTTTAATTTTTGCCCGGATCAATCCATGATGAAAACCTTCCGTATATCGATGTATATCTTCAATCGGGAATCTTGAGGTTAATCCGGTGGGGAAACCCTCTTCTTTGAGTAGTAACGTATAGGTATGCCCCCAATGATTGGCATCAGATTGTAACTTCTCAGGAGTGTATTGATTTAACTCCTGTAGAGATACAATATCCGGCTCCTGCTCCGCCATCCAGGATAACCACGCCTGCTTACGTTCTGGTATCTTCGTAAAGCCATAGTATACGTTATGGGTAATCAGCCGTAAGGATTTCTCCTTGCTGTCTTGCTTCTCCTGGCAGCCAAACACCAGTACCATGAGGATCGACAGATAAATAGGTCGCAAGCTTGTTTGATTCATGAAGTTTATTGCTTGTAGCGTATTAAGATACTATCAAATTGACAATAAGAAATGCTAAAGAGACGAGAAATTACATATTTTGAATCAATGGTATGGTCATTGGCTAATAAAGGGATCATTCCATAAAGTGGGTTAATCTATCTGAAGCATCTTCTCATTATCTGAATGGAGAGAGATCATGATCTGCTTAAAAATGGTAGAGCGATCAGTGGCGCGATTTAATTAGTTTTGAAAAATAGGAGATGTTGACAATGTTGACATGGCCAGTTGAAAATAAAAAAGGAATGATG
>JAGQWV010000655.1 GCA_020437045.1 Saprospiraceae bacterium
AATCGGACATATTCAATCCGGCCGCCGGTATTTACCCCATTTTCAAAACGTGAGTAGAGATGCCATTTAGCCATCGGGTGAAGAAATATTTCCGGTTTAGCAACGGAAGCATATTCCTCCGGTGAATTTTTTAATTTGGCATCTTTAATGGCTTGAGATGCGGTCTTTATATCGACTCCTTCTTTTAGCTGGACAAGCACGTTAAACCAGTTGTTTCCCCAGCCAAGTCGACCTTCGTAATTTTCAGTAGTTTTCAGGAGATCCCAGGGAGCAATAAATTTCAGATTGGCAAAGTCGGAATTTTCGGGGAGGTCAGCATAAATACCGGCAACAACGACATCCATGGTATTATTGATCTTCAATGCTTTGCCAAGAGCATCTTCATTTCCAAAAATGTCATTTGCTGTGGTTTGTGACAGTAGAATCGAAGATGGATCCTGAAGTGCATTTCGATTTCCCTCTATCATCTTAAGTGACAGCATATTCCCGATTTCCGGTTCTATAAAATTACCGGATTTATAAAGTTGCTTTTCTCCATATGATAAAAGACGGTCACCAGTCCAGGAGGTTGTGACTACATGGTCGAAAAAGCTTCCATATACCACCCTTAATTCAGGAGCCATTTGCATAGGCTGATTAGTGGAGGTGCGGATTTGATCACCAAAATATTGGCTCTGCATGACCCGGGCCAGGTGATCGTAATTTTCGAATTTTTTATTGAAGGTGAGTTCATCCAGAACCCATAGACCGATTAACATGGTAACAAGAATAGCCAGGGCTAATCCACCTATGTTAATCAAGGCAAAACCTTTATTCTTACGTAATGATCGCCAGCTAACCACCAAATTTTGTCGGAACATAAAATTTAGATTTAAAAAATGAAAAGAACGGACAATTCCCGGTCGAAATAAATTAAGGATTTGGGTAGTGAACTTCCATCTGGCTTTCTTAAGTCCAAAGTCTTCGATATTTCGATTAAATTTTTCAACCAGATCCCCTTCAATATCTTCAACCATTTCCGGCCGGCAAAACCACCGGAAGAATCGGAGGGCAATTTTAGGTGGATTGAAATTCTGGTTTAACTTATTCATTTCTTATAGCATCGGTGGGGTTTAAGGTTGCCATTTTTATGGTGCGGTATGTAATCGTCAGCCAAGTGGTTAGTATGGTAACGAATGCACCAAATAAAAATGGCCAAGGAGTAAGGTCGATCCTATAAGCGAATTTTTGCAACCAATAATTAACGAAAAGAAAACTGATTGGTAGTGCAATGAGTAGTGATGATAAGACAGTTTTGGAAAAATCGTTAGTGAATAAGGACACTACATTTATTGTTGATGCACCCAGTACTTTTCGAATACCTATCTCTTTTGATTTCCGCTCAGCCATAAATGCGACCATGCCCAACAGACCCAAACTGTTGATTATGATAGCCAACACAGCAAAGTAGCGGGATAAAATTGAAATTTGCGATTCTGTGGTATACATCTGCATATAATCGTCTTCGAGAAAGTGATATTCAAACGGTTGATTGGGTTGGACACTGGCATAAATTTTTTGCAACTTATCGAGGACGTCAGATTGCGAGGCTGCATCCATTCTGACAATTACTTCATTTCCTGGAATTAGCTGGATAATGCAGGGGCGTATCGGCTCATATAATGACTCAAAATGAAAATTATTGGTGACACCGATGATTTCTCTTTCTCTACCCCGGAATTTAATTGTCTTTCCGATTGGGTTTTCCATGCCCATTACCGACATGGCTTCCTTATTAATTATCAATTTTGAGCGGTCTTTTCCATATTCCCTGGAATAGCTTCTACCCATCAACATTTCTATTTGCATCGTTTCAATAAAATAATATCCGATTTCGAGGCTCTTAAAATGAATCTTTTTATCCTCCTCGCCTTCTTGCCAGTCTAAGCCACTTAATCCGCCATGGTTGCCAGTCAGATTATGGAAATAGTCTGACGAAGATTTTACCCCGGGAATTTCCTTGATCATGTTATGTATACGTAACATTTGGTCGATCTTTTCTCCTTCTTTGTATGATTGAGGTGTTAAGGGATCTTCGAAGTTTAGCGAAAAATGGACTAAATGATCGCGATCATATCCTAATTCTTTATTGTGGATATATTTCATCTGCTTATCGATGATAATAAAGGAGGTAATTAAAACGGTGGCAGTAACAAATTGGAATATCATTAGAGATTTTCTTAAGGAAATAGCTCTGATACCGTTGCTTCTAATTGAAAAGTAGTTATTACCTTTTAGAGCAAACCATGGTTTAATTTTACTTAGGTAGAGGGCCGGATAGAGACCGGCTAATATTCCGGTAACTAATGTTATCAGTAATCCTGAGGTTAGAGTCCGGAAATTTAATTCCAACCTTAAAGTATTTCCTGTGATTTGACTGAATAAGGGGAAGATGAACCAGACCAATACCAGAGCCATAAAAAGTGCTATAAAAGATGTCAAAATGGATTCGGTCAAGAATTGGGAGATTAAAAGTCTCCTATGTATTCCAAAAACCTTCTTGACTCCGACTTCCTTTGCCCGGATCGAAGAACGGGCTGTGGTCAGGTTAGTGAAATTGATGCAGGCAATTAGTAATAGCAAGATACCAATCAAGGTAAATAACCGGATATACTCAACTCTTCCTCCTGCTTGAACACCATTTTCAAATCGATTAAATAAATATTGATCTGAATATTTTCTCGTAATTAGGGTGTGATCGGAATCCGTAATATGATCTCTGTAGAGGGCATTTATCTTTTGAGTGACATGGTCAATATTCGCTCCCTCGGCCAGAATGAAATAAGTGGAAGGATCACTATTTTCCCAATTTGCCAAAGATGGTCTCTCTTCCAGAAACAGGTCGTAATGTACCATTAGATCATAAGGGTCACTTACATTTTCGGGCAATGATTGAAAAACACCACTAACGAGAAAGTCTCCGCTCAATTCACCATCATTCCAGCTGACCGTTTTATTAAGTACATTATTAACGGAACCAAACAATTGGATTGCCAGGTGATCGGATACCAGCACCGCCCGTTGATTCTCTAAAAATTGAGTTTTTTCTCCCTGGGTAAGGACACAGGTGAAAACATCAAAGAAAGTTTTATCAATATATTGAACACGGGCTTTGAGGCTTTTTTCCGGTAATGAAATAATTCCCGGAGTATCAAACCAGGAAGGTGGAACCACCGAGACAGCTGTGGATATCTCTGGGATATTTGCCTCCATTTCCGCTGCGAGATAGCCGGGTGTGGTTTCAACGGTGTATATTCCCTCGGAGGTAGGAATATTATGCATGACCTGGAATAATTGATCATCCAGGCGATTGTTTTTGTCAAAGCTTCGTTGGTGAGACACCCATAACCAGATTAGAAAACAGGTTGCAAGTGCCGTGGAGAGTCCCACCAGATTGATGATAAAAGTGTTTCGATCTTTTTTTGCATTTCTCCATGCCATTAGCAAATTATGCCGGAACAGATAATTTTGTTTAGGATAGGTGAGGTTGAAAGATCTAATAATGCCGGGCCTTATTAAGAGAAATACTTGTTGGGTAAATATCGACCTTGCATTCCTAAGGCCTTTTAATTCAATATTTCTCCCATAGGATTCTAACAAATCTCCTTCTATATCTTCGACAATTTCCGGCCGGCAAAACCATCGGAAGAAACGTAAAGCCCATTTGGGTGGATTATATTTTTCCATGCCGTTTCAGATATTCCATTTTATCAATCTTATTGCCGGCTGCTTCTACGGGCACCTTTAAGCGCCAGTAGAAAAGAGCCGGTCCATACCTCTCTACTGCCATAGATGATATTTAAAATTCAATGCATTGAGCTATTGGGTAGAGCTCTCTCATTCTTTCAATATCTAAAGTCCAAAGCAATGCGGGGTATGGCATTCCATAATTCCTGTCGTTGATCTTTCGTCTCTTGCAGCACTTTTTGTCCGTACTTCGTAATAGTAAAATATCGCTTGCGTTTGCCCCCTCGCTCAGGAGTAGCTTCTCCAAATTCCGATACCAGGAATCCTTTATTTTCTAATCGCCTCAACACAGTCTGGAGAGATCCGATGCTTACACTCCGATCCAGCCTTTTCTCCATTTCATCCAGTATGGCGATGCCATAAGCTTCTCCATAGAGGATCGCTACCGTCAGCATGACGATTTCCTCAAATTCTCCTAAGTGATGCTTACTCATGTAACTTATATTTACCTTAAATGTAGTTAAAATTGATAAAAACTACAAGTCAGGTATTTGAAAGACTCACAAAAAGTATAGAAGGTTGCACGTTGAGTCCATAATTTTGAAAAATGTGCTATCCTGGCCGTTCTAATGCAAATATGAGGGGGCGTCGATTAAACCGGGACTATGCATTAGATTTTCTATTACGAG
>JAGQWV010000656.1 GCA_020437045.1 Saprospiraceae bacterium
GGCCTAATACTGAAGGGAGTCTCCACAGACTTTCCTAAGACCTTCTTCGATCGATATTTGGTGGATGGATCGGGACTGACCACCGGTGATTCACTAAAGCCCGAGATACTGATCTCTCAAGCTACATCATTGCGTATGGGCCTGGAAGTGGGAGACAAGGTAAATATGTATTTTATAAAAGAGGGAAGGCCCCGCGCTCGTCGATTTATTGTCAACGGCATTTATAAAACCGGATTAGCAGAGTACGACCGCAAAGTGGCGTTTATTGCTATGGGCCACTTACAGGAGGTTTTAGAGTGGAACGAAAACGAAGTGAGTGGCATAGAAGTTGTTCTGGATAATATTGATGACCTGATGATCATGAATGAATATCTAAATCAGGAAGTGTTACCACCCCATCTTTATACGAGAAGTATTCGGCAGGTGGCAAGCAGTATTTTCGACTGGTTGGATCTCCAGGACATCAACGAGGTAATCATTCTGGGATTGATGTTGTTGGTATGCGTCATCAATATGATTACCGCACTGTTAATTTTGATTCTGGAACGTACACACATGATTGGAGTACTCAAGGCATTAGGCTCAACAAATTGGCAGGTGAGGAAGATCTTTATTCGCCAGGCTGGACATATCCTTTTGAAAGGCCTGATCATTGGTAATATCGTTGGCTTGGTATTATGTGTACTCCAAAAACAGCTTCAGTTCATTCGCCTGCGGGAAGAAGATTATTATCTAGCCGTGGCACCGATCGATTTTAATCTGACCACTATCCTGCTAATCAACCTGGGAACATTTCTGATTACAATATTATTCTTAATTTTACCTTCATATTTTATAAGTCGAATCTTGCCTACCAAGGCGCTTCGCTTTAACTGATGAACACACAAACTATTAGAGATATTGCTAGCTTTTGCCTGTCAAAGGTTGAAGGAATATTCCTAAGAGGAATAGATGTGGTTCGTTGGGTTCCTAAACGTTTATGGCGGATCGTTAATCACCTTGGTTCTTTCATTTATCGGATATATAAGCGACCTCAGGAAGTCCTGAATGTAAAAGAGCATTTTTACTGGATCATAGAACTCGTTTTTTATATCGCAGATCTGGTTGGAGTCGCTGAAATATATGAAAGCCTGGCTGATATTATAAAGTTTAATACCCGACCATTAAATGAAACGGAAAAGACCCTGGTGTCAAAATTTTTCGGTGATAGCCTGAATTTGCGTAGAATTCGGATCGATGAATTTGCCTTTGGTGGTCCAAGATCACATGATTTTGCCTATGTAAGTTTTTACACAATCAATAGCTGGGGAGAATTGAATGAGGATATCTTCGTGCATGAGCTAGTTCATATCTGGCAATATCACCAGTTGGGATCAGTCTATATACCTCGTGCTCTCAGAGCTCAGTTTAGCCACGAAGGCTATGACTATGGTGGATTAGCTAATTTGGTTTTAGCAATTCGTACTGGAAAGAAATTGAGTGCTTTCAACCTAGAACAGCAGGGGGATATTATCGCTGATTATCACCGAATAATTAAGGGAAAAAACCCAAGATGGGGAGCTATCACTAAAGAAGATCTGTGGGTCTATGAACATTTGATTGGTGATTTAAAAGCAAAAACTGGAGAAGTAGCCGCTTGAAAAGGGCTAGGTTGTAAGGAGATTTCCCCATATGGATGCTTCCCTGCAGGTATTAGATAAATGTCAAAATCGGATAGAAGCGGGGTGCTGTCCGCAATTTTCTTTAAGTTTGCATGTCAAATCATCACCGAGGTGTTGCTTTAAATAATCTTCATATGGAATATTCGTCGAGCCATGATTCAGTATTACCAAAAACAAGGAGGGAAGATCAGGGAGCTCGATGCTCTAACGTCAGGATGCTGGATTTGCGTTAGTCCTCCTTTTGGTCCTGATGAATTATCCGATCTGGCAATAAAGCTGGATATCCCTTTAGACTTTCTTACCGACTCTCTGGACATAGATGAGCGATCCCGTTATGAAAAGGAAGAAGAAGGTAAACTGATTTTACTTAACAGTCCTATTCTCAACGAAAATGAAAAAGACAATGAGGCCTATTACGTCACGGTGCCTATAGGTATTGTGTTGATGGCAGACAATATTCTTACGATTTCTTCTGCTGATAATCCGGTTATAAAAATTTTTGTGGAAAATAGGGTCAAGAACTTCGATCCGCATAACTATCCGCGATTTGTACTACAGCTTTTTGAACAGGTAGTGTTACGCTTTTTGGCCTGTCTGAAGAAATTGAACTTGAAGCGTAATCTGATTGAACAGGAATTGTACAGTTCGAGCAAAAGCTCTGAGTTGAAACAGTTGCTCCGTATTGAAAAAAGTCTGGTCTATTTCGTAAACTCATTATCGTCCAATGAGCTCTTGAAGATGAAAATGAAGCGAACGGATTTTCTGGACATTCGGGATGATGAAGATCTCACTGACATCCTCGAAGATGTAATCATCGACAATTCTCAGGCATTGGAGATGGCCAATGTGCATACGAATATCTTGAATGGGACCATGGAGGCGTATGCATCGATTATTTCCAACAATCTCAATTATGTGATCCAACGACTCACGCTGATTACGTTGATTCTGATGGTGCCGACCTTAATTGCCAGTTACTACGGCATGAATGTCAAGAATCTTCCCCTGGCCCAGTCCGAAGGTGGCTTTTACTATGTCATCATAATCTCCATTATTCTCAGTCTGATTTTGGCGTGGTTTTTTAGGAAGAGACAGCTATTCTAATTAGTCTTTTCCTTAACCAGCCTGAAAGTTTCATTCTCTTGCAGGTAAAGACTACTTTTGTCGCATTCAATCTGATAGGTCATGGAAGAATTAAAGGTAATGATGTCTCTGCTAAGTCCGGAGCTTCAAACAATTGCTGAAAAGGTCGTACAGGGCGAAAGGATATCCGATGATGATTGCTTATTTCTGTTTGAAAATGCGGATTTATCAACAACGGGAATGCTCGCCAATTATGTGCGGGAAAAGAAACATGGCTCGAACACCTATTTCAATCGAAATTTCCACATCGAACCCACCAACGTTTGCATTTATAGTTGCACCTTTTGTTCTTATTCCCGACTCATCAAAGCCCGGGAAGAAGGCTGGGAGTACACTCATGAACAAATGATGGATATTATTCGAAGTTATGATGGCGAGCCGGTCACCGAGGTTCATATTGTTGGAGGAGTATTACCACAATATGATGTTTCATTTTACGAGTCTTTATTCCGGGATATAAAGAGACATCGCTCGGATCTCCATATTAAGGCTCTTACACCAGTAGAATATCATTATATCTTTAAGAAGGAAAAGATAGGATACATGGAAGGTATGCAGCGAATGAAAGAAGCTGGGTTAGACTCCATGCCTGGTGGGGGAGCTGAAATTTTTGCTCCTGAAATACGGACACAGATCGCCCCAGATAAGTGTACTGGTGAACAGTGGTTGCAAATCCATGAAATCTGGCATAATCTGGGTGGAAGGTCAAACGCCACTATGCTTTATGGACATATAGAAAACTATCAACATCGCGTGGACCATCTGAAACAACTTCGGGCATTGCAAGATAGAACCGGTGGTTTCCAAACCTTTATTCCTTTAAAGTTTAGAAACAAGGATAATGAATTATCTCATCTGTCGGAAGTATCCGTTGTTGAAGACTTGAAGAACTACGCTATCAGCCGTATCTATCTCGATAATTTTGATCATGTCAAGGCATATTGGCCCATGATAGGCCGGACAGTGGCTCAGCTCTCTCTTTCTTTTGGGGTCGATGATCTGGATGGGACGATAGACGATACTACAAAAATCTATTCCATGGCCGGATCGGAAGAGCAAAATCCAAGCTTATCTACGGCGGAGTTAGTTAAGATGATTAGAGCGGTAGGTAGGAAACCAGTAGAACGAGATACTTTGTATCAAATCATAAATGAATTTGAAGATGATTTAGATGATGATGGATATCGTGGCTATCTGGAACTACCTGTGGTACAAAACCAGTAATATTTTAAGAACATAGTATCTTTTTGGCGGGTTATCTTAGAGATAGCTGATCGCGGATAACCTATTGGAAGATCAATCAAACTTTCGCCTCCTATCAGTGTTGTAAAAGAAGCATGACAGAATCAAAAATCACACTATCAGCTGTTGAGTATCTGAATACAAAGCCATTTATTGAGGGCTTAAAATCTTTTCAGATTGATTCCAGAGTCCTAATTACTGAAGATACACCATCACAGTGTTCAGATAAACTGAAGACGGGACGTGCCGATATTGGAATTGTGCCTGTTGCTGACTTCCCCAACCTGATAGGATTTAGAAAAATTACGAATTGGGGTATTGCAGCAAATGGTCCTGTTGACTCCGTACTGTTAGTAGGAAATCAGCCTGTTGAAAGAATGGCTAAGATTTTCCTGGATTATCAGTCACGTACTTCTAATAAATTGCTGCGAATTTTAAATGATGAATATTTTCAGGTTCA
>JAGQWV010000657.1 GCA_020437045.1 Saprospiraceae bacterium
TCTGCAGCACCATGTGATTTACCGAATGTGTGTCCGCCTGCAATAACTGCAACGGTTTCTTCATCATTCATAGCCATCCTTTTGAAAGTCTCCCGGATATCGACAGCAGCTGCCACCGGATCAGGATTACCATTGGGGCCTTCCGGATTCACATAAATCAAACCCATTTGAACCGCAGCCAATGGATTCTCCAGATTTCTGTCACCACTGTATCGCTTGTCGCCAAGCCAAACATGTTCAGAGCCCCAGTACACATCTTCTTCCGACTCCCAGATATCCTCTCGACCACCGCCAAATCCAAAAGTTTTAAAACCCATGGTCTCCAATGCCACATTACCAGCCAGGATCATTAAATCAGCCCAGGAAATTTTGTTGCCATATTTCTGTTTGATAGGCCACAGAAGTCTCCTAGCCTTATCCAGGTTAGCGTTATCCGGCCAGCTGTTCAACGGTGCAAACCGCTGATTACCGGTTCCTCCACCTCCTCGTCCATCCTGGATCCGGTAGGTACCGGCACTATGCCAGGCCATTCGAATAAACAAAGGTCCATAATTACCAAAATCTGCCGGCCACCAATCCTGTGAATCCGTCATTAAGGCTTCCAAATCCTTTTTGACGCCTTCAAAATCTAAAGATTTGAATGCTTCTGCATAGTCAAAATCTTTGTCCATTGGATTAGACTTTGAAGAATGCTGTCGTAAGATATTTAGCTTGAGCTGATTGGGCCACCAGTCTCGATTTCTGGTTCCCGAACCAGCACTCTCACTTAAATTTGCATGAAACGGACATTTTCGCTCACCGTTCCCATTATTACTTCCCATATAAACAGAGTTTTTATGTTGATTCAATATATTTTGCCATAAAGCTGACAAAATAATTGATATTATTCAAATCAATAATTTTTATATTTGTATAAATTTTAGTTATATGACCTTACAACAACTGGAATATGTAGTAGCCTTGGATCAACATCGACATTACGTTACTGCGGCCGAACACTGTTTTGTCTCCCAGCCAAACCTAACCATGCAGATCAAGCGATTGGAAGACGAATTAGGAGTCAGAATATTCGACCGCGATAAAAAGCCGCTAGTCCCCACCGAAGTAGGTAGAGAAGTCATTGCCCGATCGCGTCAGATCTTAAGAGAAGCAAAACGACTGGTTGAATTTGTAAATCATGAAAAAGAAGCAGTGGAAGGTGAGTTCAATATTGGTATCATTCCGACACTTGCACCGTATTTACTCCCCAAATTCCTTCCTTCCCTGATGAAGCTGAATCCCAAAATTCACTTAAAAATCCAGGAACTGCAGACGGAACAAATCATAACCCACCTTGAAAATGGTATGCTGGACATTGGTTTCCTGGTGACACCTTTGCATCTAAATTCGATCCGGGAAATACCCCTTTTTTACGAGCCATTCTTACTTTATTTACCTAAAAATCATCGATTTATCAAGGAGAAATTAATAGTAGCTGAGGATCTGGATCCAAAGGAGATACTGGTATTGGATGAAGGTCATTGCTTTCGTGATCAGGCGCTCTCTATATGCGGATCAAAAAATAGTTCGTCGATTGGTTTTGATTACCAAAGCGGCTCCATTGAAGCTTTGAAGAATCTGGTGCAGGAAGGTATCGGTTATACCCTGGTACCCGAGCTCTCCGTTTTGCACGAACTGGAGTCACCCCATATACGTCGATTTATGCATCCTCAACCCGTCCGGGAGGTCAGTATAGTCGTGCATAGCAGCTTTATTAAAGAATCATTTGTTAACAGCTTGAAGGATATCATTCAAACAGTGGTTCCCCAAAGGCTCCTGGAGAAACAGACAATTATTGGAATGAGGTGGAATTAAGTCATTATAAATAATGGAGAGACTAACATAGATCATTGTTTTCCCGGAGAATTCTTGCTAATATCTGTTTCAAAAAAAATCATGGTATTTAATGCATTAATTATCTATGGAGCCATCATGGTGGTCTTCCTACTATCCGGAGTCCGGATTATCTATGAATATAAGCGAGGATTAAAGTTTCGATTTGGCAAATATGTTGCCCCGATGCAACCAGGATTCCGTTGGATTATTCCTTTGGTGGAGACCTTACAAATTGTCGATATCCGAGTAATCACCATCAATATCCTTTCGCAGGAAGTCATGACCGAAGACAATGTACCCTGCAGCATTGATGGAGTCCTTTTCTTTAGAATCGACGATCCTGAAAAATCGATTCTGGAAGTAGAAGATTACAAATTTGCGATTACTCAATTGGCCCAGGCAGCCCTGAGAGATGTTTGTGGGAAAGTGGAATTGGATACGATCTTATCTAAAAGGGAAGAAATAGGAAAAAGTATCCGGGAAATCGTGGAAATAGAAACCAGTGAATGGGGTATTCTGATCAACGATGTCAAAATCAAAGATATCCAGCTACCGGAAAATATGCGCCGGATGATGGCCAATCAGGCAGAGGCCGAACGCTCAAGAAGAGCCCGGATCATTTTGGCTGAAGCCGAGGAACAAGCTGCGGACAAACTGTTGGCAGCTGGGCAGAAAATAGACCAATCTCCATCTGCCATCAAATTGAGACTTTACCAAACGCTGGCCAATATTGCTTCGGAAAAAAACTCAACGATTCTTTTTCCATTTCCCGAAGAAGTTTTGCCGAGGCCAAAAATCACAAAAGAGCATTCAAATGGGCACAATTCGTTAATTGGTAAGTCTTAATTCATTGTCGGCTCATCAATGAAAATTTACTGTTAATTGAAAGTACTGCAGGAGATCGGTTCACCCCTTTTAGGTTGTCGCTGTGAGGGTAAAAGAGCAAGTAGAAAATGTGAATATGGATCGCCTAACTTCCATCAGAATTATATCACATTGACAAAGATTTGCCAGAAAAATGATCGAAAAATCTTTTAATTTAACAACCATGATTGGTGCGTCAATTCACCATGCTTTTAAAGATGCCTTTGATATCAATGCCGCCACCTACGGAAAATCTTACCCAGCTAATCATAGGCTTATGGATATTGCAGACCCGTGAAGACTATACCCCAACCGGAGAAAAAAGAATTGATCCCACCCTTGGAGTTGATCCTCTTGGTATTCTTTCCTATGGGAAAAAACATTCTACCGCTCAGTTTATGAAAAGAGATCGATCCGTCCTCCAGGAGATTCCCTCCTATTCAGGATCGAATAATACTGTTGCCACTGGCGGCTATGATGCATACTTTGGCCATTATGAAGTAAATGAGGAGACAGGCAAGGTCAAGCATACACTGCTGGGCTCCATTCATCAAGGCAATATTGGCATGAGTGTCAATAGAGACTTAAGAGTCATGGATGACCAATTGATTATACAATTGGAAACCACTACTTTTGATGGTGAAGCAATTATACGCACGCTGA
>JAGQWV010000658.1 GCA_020437045.1 Saprospiraceae bacterium
CCCCACGGCAAACTTTAATGCCTTATTCATACTATTGATTCTCCGATGCAGGCAATCTACATAAAGTATTTAATAATTCCGGACAAAGCTTACATCTCCTGCTAATAGAGCCACACCCTCAGATCGCCACGAACAATTTCTCCTCATGGTCCTCTCCGGCCGATGAACCTACTGATAAGTGTGAATGTTGTGGTCAAGTAATAGCTGATGCTACACTGAGGATTTTACTTTGATGAAAAACCATAAAATTCGCGGAATGTATCTATGAATTAGTGTTTTGGTCTACTGCTCGACTACGTCAAAATTTGAATGTGAGCCATGAAAATTCATTACCTGCACTTACCCCTCCTGCGGCTAAGATCAACTTAAATAAAAAATTCGAGCATTGCCTTTTGCATATCTTTTTTACTAATTTGGAGAGCAAGATGCGATTTTACAACCTGGCTAAAAAAGTATTGGGATATGCAGACCTTGGATATTGATAGCAACTAAGAAATATGTGGAAGGAGATACTAAAGCATTTGTTTGCCATCTTGATCTTCCTCTGTATGACATCATTATACTTTTTACCCCATTTACAGGGCAAAAAGATAGTGCAAAGTGACTGGATTCAGTATCTCTGTATGACCCAGGAGATTAAAAGTTTTGAGGCAGCAAATGGAATTAAACCTCTCTGGACCAATGCTATGTTTGGGGGTATGCCCAGCTACCAAATTAATCCACCCAACCGGGGCAACTATCTTGACAAAATCGACTGGTTCTTGAGATTAGGCGGTGACACACCAATCGGAGTATTTTTTGCTGGGATGCTTGGATTTTATATCCTTTTAATGGTTTTAGGAATTGATTATTTGATAGCCATCTTTGGTGCGCTGATATTTGCGTTTGCAACCGGCAATATTCTCTTGTATGGAGCAGGACACCTCAGTAAATTAATGGCCGTTGCTTACCTGCCGCTCCTGACTGCCGGTCTAATTCTCACACTCCGGCGTAAATATATTTGGGGATTTTTCGTTTTTGCCATTGGATCTGGTCTGCATCTAATGGCCAATCACCTGCAGATAACCTATTATTTTTTTCTTGCCCTACCCTTTCTAATTTTGGCAGAATTCGGCAAAAGTATCCGTGAAAAGTCCCTTACGGATTTTCTGAAAGCAATACTGATTCTGATGATGGCATTCATACTCGCCCTTGGATCTTCCCTCACCAACCTCTGGACAACCTATGAGTACTCTAAAGAAACCGTTCGTGGAAATCAGATTCTGGGAACGCGAAGTAATCATACTGAATCAAAAAGCATTTCCAAAAAAGGCTTGCCATGGGACTTTGCCATGCAATTTAGCAATGGGACCATAGATCTCCTGGCCTGTATTGTACCTGGTGCAGCTGGAAACGCTTCAGCAGCTCCGTTGACTCCGGGGTCAAGAATCTATAAGCAGCTCGAAAAAGATGGTGCCAGCAAGCCAACCCAACTTAAAGTGCCAATGTACTGGGGTAAATTACCCCAAACAGATGGTCCCTTCTATCTGGGTGTCGTCGTGTTTTTTTACTATTTAATAGGTTTGTTTATCATTAAAGGTCCTATCAAATGGTGGCTTGGTCTTGGCACATTATTATTCATTCTGCTATCACTTGGCAAAAACTTTCAATATTTCAATGACTTCATTTTTAATAATCTGCCATTTTATAATAGATTTCGTGCCCCTAATTCGATTATAACCATTTGTCCATTTATGGTAACGCTGCTGGCCAGTCTATCCCTGGACAAAATTATAAAAGAAACTAATGGGGATCATGTTCGATCTATCCTTAAAAAGATAGGATATTGGTTTGCCATACCTCTATTGGTTATTGCTCTAGCCGGTCCCTTCATGTTTGATTTTTATTCGGCTGTTGATGGTCAATTTGAACTATTAGGACTAAATATGAATGACCTGATCGAGGATCGCCGGGATATCTTCTGGAAGGATGGATTCCGTTCCATTTTTTTTATGCTAATCATTTATGGATTAGTCTACGCATTCATCACAAAAAAAATAAATAAAAGATCACTGGTATTTGCCATAGGAGTTATTGCGTTGTCTGACATATGGTTGATCGACCGTCGCTTTCTTAACTATCAGCACTTTGAAGATTTGCAAGAATACCAAAGTACCTTCACCCCCAGAAAGGTCGATGCCCAAATACAGAGAGATTCCAGCCTCAACTTTCGGGTCATAGACTGGACCGTCGATCCTTTTAATAGTGCAACTTTATCGTATTTCCATAAAAACGTAGGCGGTTACCATGCAGCTAAATTGCGTCGTTATCAAGATATTATAGACAAATACCTGATCGAACAGGATACCAATGTCTTGAATATGCTGAATACCAGGTATATAATTCAACCCGGGGAAAATGGTGAACCCTATGTACAAAAAAATTCGAACGCATTAGGTAATGCATGGGCTGTCGATAGTATAGTCATTGTTGGATCTGCAAAGGAAGAATTTGATCAATTGGATGGACTCAATCCGGCAAATACCGTGATAATTAATAAGGAATATGAATCCTATCTGAAGGGATTTGAATCCGGATCGACAGGTGAGATCGAATTAGTACATTATATACCGGATCACCTGACTTATACAACCCACTCTTCAAAAGAAATACTGGCTGTTTTTTCAGAAATTTGGTATGGTCCTGATAAAGGCTGGCAGGCATATTTGGATGGAAACCCCGTAAGCCATGTTCGGGCCAACTATTTGCTTCGAGCCCTTAGGATTCCTTCGGGGAAACATAAAGTGGAATTCGTATTTCAACCCCGGTCCTTTTACCTAGGTCGTACGATCTCAAAAATAATGTCGTCAATGATCTTATATGGTTTTATCTGGTTTCTTGGAATCATGGGTATGCAATATTTCTATCGAAATCGTATGTAAAACCAGCGTTCCAGGTATGCTAAATACTGAAAGTAATTAGTCAGGATTAATGGTTAGCGATCTTGGCTTCATATGTTCAAGCAACTATTAAAAACTTGGCAAAAGGAGAAAGTACTGAATCGATATGGCATCACACTTTTTGAAAAAAATTAGAAGCACGTTGTCATTGCTGTTGAAATTTAGAAAGAAATCGACAATGGGCATTGAAACTACATTTCATCCAATAGCAGACGAGCTATATCGATTGGTCGTAAATCATAAAAGATACAGCTTACTGACCAGTGAAAATCGACAAAAGGGAAACAACCTGACCCACATGGCTTATTTTGGCCATTATAATGCGGGTGATAGCCTAATACCGGTCATGCTGCGAGATCTGTTTGACCAGCAGATCGGTCAGAACAAATGGCATAAGCGACCTTTGGACTCGCTGGTTAATTCAGATGTGGTCAAAAGCATAAATCAACGGCAGGCATTAATTATTGGCGGTGGTGGCCTATTTCTTAAGGATACCAATCGCAATCAATTGAGCGGATGGCAGTGGTCCTGTGATCTTGAAAATTTGCGCAAAATCGAGGTTCCTATTATTCTATTTGCTGTAGGTTACAACCGCTTTCGCGGCCAGGAGGACTTCGATCCCATATTTTCAAGACATCTTCAGATCTTGATAGAAAAGGCCCAATTTGTTGGAATTCGGGAATATGGTAGTATAGAGAAAATCAAAAAATATCTGCCGTCAGAATTGCATGGTAAGCTAAAATATCAGCCGTGTATGACTACTTTAGCATCCCGACTTTATGGTAAGCAAGTTCGGGATCAAAGCACACCTCGATTTATATCCCTTAACTGTGCATTTGATAGAACAAGAATGCGTTTCGGAGATCATATGGGTGAAAAATTGGCTGCTCTGGCAAGGGTGATGAAACAAGTAAGCCAACTTATTCCTATCCGTTATTACGCTCATCACGAAACTGACGAATATTTCCTGCCTTTCCTGGACGCGGCAGGTGTTGATTATACCCTGATCAGGCTGTATCGTCAGCCTCCTAAAGTGGTGCTGGATGCCTATTGCCTACCGGTCATGGCTATCGGCATGCGGGGGCACGCTCAAATGATACCTTTTGGGTGTAACAGACCCATTCTATCTATCATAACTCACAACAAACTCCAATATTTTCTCGAAGACATTCAGTGCTCTGACTGCGGTATAGATATTGAAGATTCAGCCTTTGAAGAAAAATTGATCGTAATCTTTCAAAAGATATTAAACAATATAGAATTCTACGAAGCCAGGATTAAAGAACAGCAGCGTTTATTGTGGAAAGTTACTTTGAATAATTTTACAGAATTGAGAG
>JAGQWV010000659.1 GCA_020437045.1 Saprospiraceae bacterium
CCGAAGGCTTCCAAAATCCCACCTTCCAATTCAGTGTAGTAGTGATCATCGAATAATTGATGCATACTTACGGCACCCATAATTATGCCGATCGGTTTATTAGTATACTGTGATAAATAACCACTGAGACGATAATACTCGAAATAGTCACTGATCAGAACGGTTTGACCGGCAGCAGCCAGTAATTCTGCTCTTGCCAGAAAATCCTGAAGATCCAACCTTCCCAAACTGGTAAGGTTTCGCATAGTGATTTCCATTAATTCTATAATAGATTCACCTTCGACGTCAGCTTCTTCCGCAAATTGAATCTTTGCACTCTCCAGCATATCCATATTAACCTTGGTGACAGGTCGGAAGCTTCCTCTTTCAATGAGGATTGCTTTCTTGCGGAGCACCTCGGAAGGTTGCAGTACTGTACCATCGGCGGCAAACATAGCCGCTTTACTCAAACCTAGTTGCACCAATCTTAAACTCATGATTCGATTATCGACATGTCTGAATTCAATGCCGGAAAATTCGATCATGTCAATTTCTATCCGGTCGGTACTTAATCCGTCCAGCAGGGAGTTGATCAGCTCCTCGGGACGATGATGGAGAAAGAAAGCTCCATACAGTAGATTTACCCCTACAATACCAAGCGCTTCCTGTTGACTTGGGTTGTCATGATCAAGCATGCGCACATGAAGAATGATCTGACTGTCTTCATCACGGGGGTGAGCCTGATATTTTATGCCCATCCAGCCATGACATTCATTGGTGCCGTGAAAGTTACGGGCTGAAACAGTATCTGCAAAGGCAAAAAAGGCAGTGTGATCACCTCTCGTTTCTTTTAGTCTTTCAGAATTTAAACGATGTTCATAGTCTAGCATGGCCTCCAGACGCTGACGACAAACATATCGCTCACAGGGGCCGTATATGGCATCGCTGACTTTCATATCATACGCAGACATGCTCTTGGCGATAGTGCCTGCAGCGCCACCGACCGTAAAAAACCACCGCACCACTTCCTGACCGGCCCCGATCTCCGCAAAGGATCCATAACGAAGGGGGTCAAGATTAATTCTTAGGGCTTTCTGATGGGGACTTAGTACCTCGTTTGAATTCAAAATCAAATTTTATTTGCTAGTCAACTAATATTGTTAAATTAAATCCAAATGGATATGTCGCCCATTAAGCTAATATCTTTACGGTAAATGATCAAGAGCCCTTTTCTCTGTTTTGTGATTCCCAAAAGCTCTCTGAAATTTCAGGAAGACACATTACAAAATGCATTATGACTATGATCAATATTGTCATTATTTCATCTGGGCAGTACCTCATTAAGCCAATCCTGGTAAAGTTTTTTAAACATCTGAACCGTTGCTGGTTGCTCTTCGATTAAATTTTCTTTTTCCCCAGGATCTGATTCAAGATTAAAAAGAGAGAGGGTGTCATTTTCATAAGTGATTTTTAAGGAGCCTTGACGGATCGCATAGCTATCGTCCATTTTCCAAAATAGATTTCGTTGCGGTAATGGTTTATTTGAAATAAAATGTTCATACAAATCAATCCCATCTATAGGTTGGGGAAAAGTTTGCTGGAAATGAATCATGTGACTGAAAGTGGGCAGTAAGTCCATGGTCATTGCTGTCGCTGAACTCACACCACCTGCCTCAATTTTGTCTGGCCAATTAACTATAAATGGGACACGATGTCCACCCTCATAGACTTGGGTTTTTTGACCACGGTAAATTCCATTACTGGATATATTTTTAAATCCACCAGACTCATAGGTACGATAACCTCCATTATCCGATGTAAAAACAATAATGGTGTTCTCCCGGATTTCGTTTTCCTGCAATTTTGCGACAATTTGTCCAAGACTTTTGTCTATGCTGGTAATCATCTTCTCGACATGGGGTCGAACATTAGTGCGATCGGGAATGATGCCCCATTTATCATCTTTGTAGTCAATGCCTTTCACCCGGTGTGGTGGATCATCGGGGCCCTGCCATGGGAAATGGATGGCCAGATGAGAAAGAAACATAAAAAATGGCTTTTGTGCATTTTCATCAATAAACTTGAGACTAGCTTCAGTCAGGAGATCTGTGGTATATCCAGAATCAAGGTTGAGCGTGTCTTGATTCCACCAATCGAGGCTCCCCCAGCGACTGATGTGTGTATGATGATCGCCGTCGCCACTCAGAAGTCCGGTAAATCTTTCGAAACCATGATCAGTAGGCAGGTTTGGGGATTGATATCCTAAATGCCATTTACCAAATAAGGCTGTGCGATACCCCTTTATACGAAACATTTCCGGCATCAACAGATAATCATGAGGTAAGCCCACTTCTTGATGAATCCTGCCGTTTAAAGCCGATTCAAAATGAGGTCCTAACCGATTTTGGTACATGCCGGTCAAGATGGCCGCCCGGGTAGGACTGCACATGGCCCCATTGGTATGAAAATCGGTCATTAAAAAGCCCGTTTTTGCCAACTGATCAATATTGACCGTCTTTAAGTTGCCTCCATAGCAGCTTAAATCGCCATACCCAAGATCATCGGCTAATATGATAATGATGTTAGGACGAACCTCCATCGATTCTTTGTTTTTTATTCCGCACGAAATGAAGAATAAAGACAGCCCGAAGGTGGTAATTCTTGCGATACTCATTAGCGTTGCCGGGAGACCCATAGGTCGTCGATAAAATAGCTGGCTTCGTTCACGGGTTTGTCTGCACCAGGTAGCGGTGCATGTGGGGCTTCATTGTCTGTTTTGCGATTGGGCAGGTCACGGTATGGACCGGTCCGGAAGGAAATTCTTTCCAGTGATTTAACCTTTCCCGCAAAGACGGCGTCTTTCAAAACTAAATCATCATTGATCCTAAGGGAATATCGGCCCATATCTTCTGCGTTTATCTCGATGGCCAGGTCATACCAACGTCCTGGTTCATATTCCTTAATATTTTGGATTACGTGCCCGTTATTTGACTTGATTTGTCCATCACGGTCAAATTTGATTTGAACGGGACGATTGCCGAACTGGTCGTTGATATCGATTTCCAGTAAACCGTGATCATTTTGTCTTGTCATGATCTTCATCTTAAGCGATAATTCGGTCTGTTCTTCAAAAACCCGGATTGCTCGG
>JAGQWV010000660.1 GCA_020437045.1 Saprospiraceae bacterium
CAACTACGGTACCAATGCAGAAAGTGAGTTAAGAAATGTCTTTTATTCATTTCAGGATGAATTGACCAATAGTTTGTTTGAATAATCCTTTGAGTTTTCGGGATAAATGATGATCAAAGGTCTCTGTCAACCCGGATTCCTGACATAAGAAATTAACCAGATCCCTTGCTATCGTAACAAGGTGGAATCCCTAATTGTGAAAATGGGCAATAATTTGATCAGCTAGTTCCTTGCCGATGTTGGATTGTGCCTCTTGTGTTGCGGCACCAATGTGTGGACTTACAGAAATCCGGGGATGATTCAATAAAGCTCTGTTTGGCGTCGGTTCATTGAGGAAGACGTCCAATGCGGCACCTCCTACTTTACCGGAATTTGCTGCATCCAGTAGTGCTTCTTCATCAATAATTCCTCCACGCGCCGTATTAACTAAAATCACCCCATCCTTCATTTTACGGATCTCTTCAGCACCAAGCAATGCCTTATCGCCTATAGCCGGTACATGGACTGTGATATAGTCACTTTCGGCAATCATTTTGTCCATCGATACTGTATTAAGTTTTACAGAAATGGATGCCTGGTCGATTTCGAAAAGTTCAATGCTTATGGTCGCTTCGTCGACATACAAATCAACAGGTAATACTTTCATACCCAGACCTAAAGCTATTTTTGCGGTTTCCTGCCCTATCCGGCCAAAACCAATGATCCCTAATGTTTTACCCTTCAACTCGATGCCACCACCATAATTGCTTTTTAGCGTCTTAAATTCGGTATCACCTTTTACCGGCATTTCCCGATTAGATAAATGCAGCGAACGGGATAATGCCAGCATATGACCCAAGGCAAGTTCTGCAACCGAACGGCTTGAAGCTGCAGGAGTATTGATTACCTTAATTCCTTTAGATTTTGCATAGTCTACATCAATATTATCAAGACCTACTCCTCCTCTGGCAATAATCTTAAGATTTGGGCAAATATCGATCAGTTCCTTTCGGATTTTTGTTGCACTACGGACGATTACCACATCGTAAGCCGGGAGCTCCTTGGGGAGGTCTGCTTGTGCAACTTTTTCAGTCGTCACTTCAAATCCGGCGTCTTCAAGGAGTAATTTACCATCGGCTTCGATGCCATCGTTAGCGAGTATCTTGATCATCTTGATTATTTTGCCGCAAATAAACTACTTTTTTTGGTACCATGTTGTATCAGGAGGTGATCTTTAGCACAATCACATTTTTGCAAATGGATATTGTGACAGCACAACAACCTAGCCTTTTGCATTTTGGCAAGCTTCGAGATCTTTCTCTAACCGCTGCATTTCTTTTTCGAAAAACTCGGCGTCCTTCTTAAACTTGGACACTTGATTCTTCAATTTATAGATTTCTTCAGCGTCCGTCTCATTGTCTTCTACCGTGGTTCCTGAACGAAATATGTTTTTTAGATTACCCAAGCCGTCTTCACCATTATAGTAGGAAGCGCCCAGATAAGCCAAAGGTGCCAGGATGACAAGTACCAGGAAAAATTTTGCGCATCCTGTGGTCTTATATTTTGTACTCATTCGTGTTTATTAATTTTCTATATAGTAAGCTAAATTATTATCTCTAACCTACCATTTAAAATCTACGAACATGAATATGGTTCAGATCAATGTCTAAAAATAGAGAAACGCGTATCATTTAGCTGATATTACTCCAGTCCTGCCGCTCATTATGGTATTTTTCCAGATATGCTCTCAGCCCTAGATGATATTCCGCCCTTAAGTCAGGATCTTTCTCGATGATGCGCCTGGCAATTTCGCGGCTGGTCTTTAATATATCGTTGTCCCGTATGATATTTGCTAATTTGAAAGTGGGTACTCCACTTTGTTGCGTACCCTGCAGATTGCCGGGGCCTCTCAAGCGTAGATCTACTTCTGCGATCTCAAACCCGTCATTGGTCTCCACCATCGTTTGTAGGCGCTCCTTAGCCTCATGCGTCAATTTAAAGCTACTCATTAAGATACAATAGGATTGATCTGCTCCACGACCTACTCGGCCTCGTAACTGATGTAATTGGGAGAGACCAAATCGCTCACTGTTCTCAATAATCATAACGCTGGCATTCGGTACATTAACTCCGACCTCAATCACGGTTGTAGCTACCATCAGATGAGTGACCCCATCCTTAAAACGGTTCATTTCAAAGTCTTTCTCTTCTTGTTTCATCCGGCCATGAACCACCGAGATCTGAAATTCGGGGGCAGGGAAATCAAGAAGCAAGCGTTCGTATCCTCGATTGAGATCTTCGAGATCTAAGTTTTCAGATTCTTCGATCAGCGGAAAAACGACATAGATCTGTCTACCCTTAGCTATTTCCTTTTTAATAAATTTAATCACCTGGGGACGGTGGTATTCGGTCTTATGCATCGTCTTGATCGGCTTTCGACCAGGTGGTAATTCATCAATCACAGAAACGTCCAGATCACCATATAAAGTCATATGTAGGGTGCGGGGAATAGGGGTGGCGGTCATGATCAGAATGTGGGGATGTAATTCTTTTCCTTTCTCCCAAAGTTTTGCCCGTTGAGCTACGCCAAATCGGTGCTGCTCGTCGATGATCGCCAGTCCTAATCTTTTAAAGCGCACTCCTTCTTCGATCAAGGCATGTGTTCCGACCAGTATATGTATTTCTCCATACCTGGTTAGCTTCAATAATTCCTGTCTGGTTTTACCCTTGATCGAGCCGCTCAGAAAGCCGACCCGGATATTAAGCGATCCTCCGGTCAAATCCGTCAGTGAATCATAGTGTTGTTGAGCTAAAATTTCCGTGGGAGCCATGAGGCAGGCCTGAAATCCATTGTCGATCGCCATCAACATGGCCATTAAAGCCACGATGGTTTTTCCGCTACCCACGTCGCCTTGCAGCAATCTATTCATCTGACTGCCGCTCTTGAGATCTTGCCTGATTTCCTTGAGCACCCTTTTCTGCGCTCCGGTTAAACTAAAAGGGAGATTCTTGTCATAAAATTCATTGAAAGTTCGGCCGATTTGCTCAAAGACATATCCTTCATGGATCTGTTTATTTTTAAAATAATGCCTTATCAGGGCAATTTGCATTATGAAAAATTCTTCAAACTTAAGACGCCTTTCTGCCTGCAGGAGCGCCTGGTTATCTTTTGGAAAATGAATATCCCGGATCGCATCGAAGTAGCTGGGAAATTTCAGTTTCTCTATCAGATATGCCGGGAGATGTTCTTTTAGATCGGTAGGGGTGATGGCTTGAAAAAGATTTTGCATTACTTTCCGGCGACCCCGGCTATCTAATCCAGAAGCACTTAGCGACTCGGTGCTACGGTACACGGGTACAAAAGTTGCCAGTTGTTCTAACTCCTCCGGTTTGCTAAGGTTGTCGATTTCCGGGTGGGGAATACTTTTACGTCGTCCGAACAGATTTACCCGCCCGTATACCCGGTATGTCCGGTTTACCGGCAGATTTTCCATAATCCACTTAATACTCCTGAACCATACCAATTCAATACTGCCGGATTCGTCCCTTAAGGTGCCCACCAATCGTTTCTTACGCGTCTGACCAATAAGGGCCAGATTGGTTAATGTGCCACGAATTTGAACCACTTCATTATTGGAAGCAATGTCTTTTATCAATGTGAATTGGGTCCGGTCTTCATAACGCATAGGATAATCCAATAGAAGATCGCGAACCGTGTTGATGGCCAGCTCATTCTTTAGGAGTTCACTTTTTGTCGGCCCGACACCCTTTATATATATTAAACCCTGATCAAGCAGTGGAACAAACATTATCACAATTTCGTATTTATTGTGAAAGGCAAAAAGTCATTCGTTGAGAAATCAATAATGACCGGGTTAAAATGACCTTAGGCCAGATTTAATGTTTTGTCAAACAACAAAGCAACATCAAATTTTTTCTATATTTTCGATTATGGACAGTAAGCGACAACTTCAGGTAGCTGAGCTAGTGAAAAGGAACTTTAGCATGGTTTTACAGCAAGAAGGCAACTACATTTATGAAGATGCTCTTGTGACCGTGACTAATGTAAAAATGTCACCGGACCTCAGTTTGGCTAAAATATATTTAAGCATCTACAATACTGACAATAAACAGGCTGTACTACTCAAACTAGAGGATCAACAACATCGGTTAAAACAGGTCTTTAGTCAGCGTATCCGCAAGCATGTGCGCAGGATTCCCGAAATTGCCATGTATATCGATGAAACACTGGACGAAATGTATCGCCTGGATGCACTCTTTGATCGGCTGGCTGAATCCTCTCCTTCCCAGGAAGAAGAATGATTTGGCGTATTTTGTCAGAGAGGGATAATGTTAACATATTGGGCCAGATTTTTGGTCAAGGTCACATTTCCTTCTTCTAATTTGACTTCGACTTTTTCTCCGTCCTTATGTTGGACGATAAAGATAGCTCCGGGCAACAAACCTAATTTCCAAAGATCGCTGGTGATTAACTGATTGGGTTGCTGTTGCGAGATCTTGGCCTTATCTCCGAATACCAATTGCCATATTGATTTTTCTACCCCTTCCATCCGGGCAGGAATTGGAGAGCCATGAGGATCGGTTTTGGGATAGCCAAGTTCTTTATCCACTTCATCGAGGATTTCTGTGGTAAGAAGATGTTCATATTTTTCGGCTTCTTCATGGATCTGTTCTTCATTGAGCCCTATTTGATCCACCAGATACGTTTCCCAAAGACGGTGGGCACGTATCAACCGGGTAGCTTCATTCAATCCAGCTTCATGTAAGGTCAAACCCTGTTCACTGACTTTGAGATATCCCTTTTTGGCAAGGATTCGAAGGTACTTGCGTAAGTCTTGACGCTCAATAGATAATTTAGAATGAAGTTGCTCGTAGGTAACGTTGCCTTGCTCATGTTGACGGTAAGCCTGCTTTAAAATATCCTCCATTCTGATCCTTCGCCGTAGCTTTTGGGTTCGGAAGTATTTGAACAGCAAACCCTTCGATGGAGAGGCGAATGCCGCCAATAGATACACAGCGGTGGCCACAACGGCCATGGCTGGGCCGGGAGTCGTGTCAAACAGAATGGCTACCAACAGCCCGGCGATCGCGGTAAACATTCCTATCAGGGCAGCCAAAGTTATTACCCTCTTGAGCCGGTTACTAAGCAACAGGGCAGTGGAAGCGGGCGTGATCAGCATAGCTACTACCAGAATTACTCCAACTGTACGCAGCGATGCCACTACAGCAAATGAAAGTAATAACATAACAAAGTAATGAACTACCTGTGTCGAGATCCCCATGGTCTGGGCAATCACCGGCTGAAAAGTGGTAATAAACAGATATCGGTAGAAGAGTATAACACTGAGTATGACATAAACCGTAATCCCCAGGGTCAGATAAAGATCTTCGTCAGAAACACCTAACACATTCCCAAACAGAAAATCCTTAAGATCGAGATGCACGCCCTGCTCTTTGCTGATCCAGGAAATCCCGATGACACCGAGTGAAAACATTGCTGTGAATACGATACCGATTGCTGCATCGTTTTTTGTCTGCACCCGCTGTTGAATCCAGGTAATAAAGATGGCGGCCAAAAGACCAGCGATTACACTACCACTAAAGAACCCCAATGTTGAATAACCAAAGATCATGAAAGCTACCACAATTCCAGGGAGGATGGCATGAGAGAGGGCATCTCCGATGAGAGCCATGTTTCTGAGAACGATGAAACACCCCAGAATACCACACATGATACCCACCATCAACGAAGCCAGGAGTGCCCGCATAGCCCATGCTTGGGAAAGTACTTCTATCAGATCATACATTTCTCAGTGTTGTTTCTTGTGAAAATTAAAGATACTAAAAATAAAATTTAGTTATCTCTAAATTAATGTCGAAGCCACTCCCTCTTTTAAGGCATAATGAGA
>JAGQWV010000661.1 GCA_020437045.1 Saprospiraceae bacterium
GGGATTTTTTCATTTTAGTCATTGGATGTTCTGTTTTGGCACATCCGAACAAACTCGGGAGTAAGTTGTTTGACAAATGAGACAGTCAGCGACTTTCTATTTTGATTTCAGTTTTAATATTTTTGCGACCACACATATTTGCAACGCCATGATTATTCTACTTTCTCCAGCAAAATCACTGGATTTTAACCCAAAACCGGATGTGCCCCGTACCCAACCAAGATTTAAAAATGACACTTTTGAACTGGCAGACATCATGAAGAAGAAGTCAGCTGGGGATCTTAAGAAATTAATGAGTATAAGCGATAAACTGGCAGATCTCAATACCTCCAGATTTGAAGCTTTTAAAGAATCGCATACGAAGGAAAACTCGAAACAAGCGATGTTTGCTTTTACCGGAGATGTGTACGTTGGCTTGGATGCCAATTCTTTTGATGAAAAAGACATTGAATTTGCACAAGAACATGTGCGTATGCTTTCAGGATTTTATGGTCTGCTCAGACCACTTGATGTGATGCAGCCATACCGTTTAGAGATGGGTACCAAATTAAAAACCAAGCGCGGTAAAAACCTTTATGAATTTTGGGGAGACCGGATAGCCAAGAAAATTCAAGAGGATTTAAAATCAAGTGAAAATAACGCCTTGATTAATCTGGCATCGCAGGAATATTTTAAAGCTGTAGATCTAGATGTCATTGATGATGACCTGTACAATATTCAATTTCTGGAGATGAGAGACGATGCATACAAATTTATATCCTTTAATGCAAAAAAAGCCAGAGGTCTCATGACAAAATATATTGTCAAAAACAAGATCACCACTCCGGAAAAAATAAAGGGATTTAATTTAGATGGATACATGTACAATCCCGAGCTTTCCAAGGATAAAGACTGGGTATTTACCAGATAAGACCAGACTCCTTCTTTTACTATATTATTTTTTTGCTGATTAAATTCTTTTTGTCCGAATCGAAACTCCTAATCGTAGATTGATGACTGCAACGATGTCTACCTGGATTTACGTCAATCAAACTGAGAGAGTTTAAGAGAACTTTAAGGGTGGGTGATGAAACGCATTAATGCATTTTCCCGTTTTGCAAAAAAAAGGAATATGCTAAAACTGCTGCACTTCGCACTAGTCATGTTTGTATTTATCTCCTGCCAAAAAGATCATGAAGCACCCATCGTAACAGAAAACACGTTGCATTACGATGGTCCAAATCAAAATGCACCTGTATTAATACGGGGTATATCCTATCCGGCTATAAAATTTTCTCCCGATTTTCTTGGTGCCCGATCGCTGGCTGGCAAACTGCTGGAGAGCGTTGATTTTCATCTAACGGATAAACCACAACATATCAAATTATTAGTTTTCGACTGGAATGCTGATGATGAAAGAATTCCAGGTGACCTCATTTTTCAAAAAGACCTGCAAAATCTCAAGCGAAACTCCTGGAACCAGTATTCCTTCGAGGACTCAATCGAATTATCTACCAGAGGCATATGGATTGCTTTTGAAATTGATACCGGTGATGAAGACCTTAGAGTCATTGGTTGTGATCCTGGACCAAGAGTGATCAATGGTGATATCTATGGGGTTTTTGGCGGGACGAACCCCGGTTGGATCGATTTCTATGAATTTTCACAACAAGATACCAACATCAATTGGAACATCCGGTTGGAGTTACAGCCATAAAAAGACCCAAAGATATTACAGCCTAAATCCGTAGCATATTAACTTTGCCGGCAATGAATCACAAGATCCTTGCCTTTATTTTTGACTTGGATGGCATCATTGTCAATACAACAAACTATCACTATTTATCCTGGAAGAAACTTTCCCAATCCTTTAATTTTAATTTTCGGGAAAAAGATAACGAATTGTTAAAAGGTGCAAATAGAACTACATCTCTCAACATCCTGCTAAAATTAGCCGGCCTGGAACTTACTCCTTCGGAGAAAAATTTTCTCCTTGAAAAAAAGAATGAGATCTATCTGGATCTGATCAAACACATGACCGTGAATGACACCTTACCGGGTGTTATCAATTTTATTGAGAAAGCGAAAAGTAATACATTAAAAACCGGACTGGCATCATCGAGTAAAAACGCAATAGCAACCGTCAGACGCCTCCACATTGACGTTCTTTTTGACAAAATGCTCGATGCCAACACAGTGATAAAGGGAAAACCCGATCCTAAAGTCTATCGGGAAATAGCAAAAAGTTTGCAAGTGGAAACAAACCATTGTGTCGTATTCGAAGATGCTGCCAATGGAATTGAAGCGGCCAGGAAAGCTGGAATGTGGGTTGTCGGAATGGGTGCTCCCGAGCAGATCAAGGATGCCCATATGACCATCTCATCTTTTCTCGATGTGGAGCCCAAAGACATCATCGACTTTTTCAGAAATTCTGGACTCTAGTGCAGCATTTCATCTTATAAGCTGGTGGAAACATGAAATAACCATGTAGAATCCTATTTTTGCACTGTTTCAACTCACACACAGACTATGATTCAAGTGTCTTTTCATAATTGGTTGCTTGCATTAACCTGCCTCAGCATTTTATTGAGCTGTAAGAATACTCCTGATGAAGTTTCCAATGAAGACACCCCAAAGATGTTTCAGGTGAGAAAAATGAAATATCCCTTGTGGGCCAGAAATGCCTCCATATATGAAGTAAACATACGTCAATATACACCGGAAGGGACTTTTGCCGCTTTTAGAGAACATCTACCCAGATTAAAGAAGATGGGGATTAGCATCCTTCGTTTTATGCCGATATATCCTATCAGCATAAGCAAAAGAGAGGGAAAGTTGGGTAACTATAATGCGGTAGCAGACTACACGAAGGTAAATCCTGAATATGGCACTTTTGAAGAATTCAGGGACCTTATCTCGGAAATTCATCAGATGAATATGCATGTGATCCTTGATTGGGTGCCCAATCATACTGGTTGGGATCATACCTGGATCACCACCCACCCGGAATGGTATACCCACCTCAATGATTCAATCAGCAGGGTCCTGGACAACGATGGTAATCCGACGACCTGGTATGATCTTGCGGATCTCAATTATCAAGTGGGTCCGATGCGGAATACCATGATAGAGTCGATGAAATTCTGGATTCGGGCAACGGATGTGGACGGTTTTCACTGTGAGAAAGCCGGAATGGTACCCGATGATTTTTGGGACGAAGTCCGTCCGGCACTAGAACAACTTAAACCAGTTTTTATGGTAGCGGAGTGGGAAGGTAATCCCAATCATTTTGAGACCTGCTTTCAAGCAACCTACGGCACCAAATTCTACCACCTCATCAATGACATTGCTGCGGGAAAGAAAAATGCCAATGCTATTCAAGAATATCTTGATCATGACCGATCGCAATATCCAGCTGGATATTATCATCTGAATTATATTTCGAATCAGGAGGAAAATAGTATTAATGGAAGTGCAGAGGAAAGGCTTGGTGATGCGCTCGAAGCGATGTCTGTTCTGGCTTTTACTTTTGAAGGAATCCCCATGCTCTACAATGGTCAGGAGGCAAGAAACCTCAAGCGATTACCTCTGACTGAAAAAGATGCTATCGAATGGAAAGATGATTCACGACAGGACTTTTACACAAAACTAATCCAGCTTAAGCACTACAATAAATCACTTTGGAATGGCACAAATGGGGGTGATTTGATAAGGATCAATGCCGGAGAAGAGATTTATGCATTTATGCGGGAGAAAGATGGGCACAGAGTTATTGTTTTGATCAATTGCACAGACCATGATGCCATCACAACCCTCACCAAAGATATGTTTGCTATGAGTGAAGTATTCGGTAAGAAATCTCACAATGTTTCAGCTGGTACTCCCATTAAACTCAAAGCATGGGAGTACTGGGTAATGGCAAATCCTTCGGTGGTTACCCAATAAATAAGGGGCATCGTTCTCGGCTACTTTGCTTATTTTTATCTGAAAGCGAACACCTAATGAATAGATTTCTTGCTATACTTCTACCCGCTTTTATATTTGCCGGATATATTTATCTCCTAAACACACCCATTAAAACTGGCAGTGGAACACTACCTGCTGCAGGTATTTTTTTTAATCCGTTTTGCGGTTTTTGGCAAAATGCTGAAAGTTCTGCGCTAGCGAAAGAAGAAACAATACATCTTCCCGGCCTAAAAGAAGAGGTCACTATAAGCTTCGACCAAAGACTTGTCCCCCATGTTTTTAGTAAAAATGAAGAGGATCTGGTTTTTGCTCAGGGATATTTGCATGCGCGGTACCGTCTTTGGCAAATGGATATAACTGCTCGTCAAGCCTCAGGGCGACTCTCGGAAATCTTTGGTAGCAGGCTATTAGACAATGACCAACGTATGAGACGCATGGGCCTGGCCCGGACCGCCCGAGTTTACGCAGAGCAATGGCACAATTGTCCAGAATATCAATTTCTTTCCAGCTATGCGGCAGGAATCAACCAATACATTGGTGAACTTACCGAGAAGAATCTCCCCTTTGAATTTAAATTGTTTGGCTATAAACCGGAAGCCTGGAGTGTGGAAAAAACCGGTCAGGTCGCCCTGAGTATGAATCTGATGCTCTGTGGTCGCAATGAAGATTTAATGGCAACCAATACCCTGGAATACCTTGGTGCTGAAGATTTTAAGATGTTATTCCCCAGATGGAACCCCAAGCAATCTCCGATCATACCTAAAGGAACCACATGGAATTTCAAGGTAAATCAATCCACGGAAGAACAAGGGGAATCGGGGGAGGTGGGCTTCTTCCCCGGTGAAATACAAAATGACTACCCCCGATCCATTGGCAGCAACAACTGGGCGGTGATGGCCAGCAAGACCAGGGACGGATTTCCCATACTTTGCAATGACCCACACCTTACTTTGACTCTTCCTTCCATATGGTACGAAATGCAAATGCAGACAAGCACTTATAATGCATATGGAGTAAGTCTGCCCGGCATCCCCTATATAGCCATAGGATTTAATGACTACATCGCCTGGGGGGAAACCAATGTCGGTATGGATGTATCAGACCTATACGAAATTTCGTGGCAAGATGATCGACATCAAACTTACCTCATGGATGGTGTGACAAAAGAAGTAAGCGAAGATGTGGAACGTTACGAAATAAAAGGAGAAGAGACCATCTTCGACACCATAAAGTTGACCGAATGGGGACCGGTATTTATTGAAGAGGGACGTACACTGGCACTTAAATGGTTACCAAATCTAACTACTGACAATTGCATGGTCGGAAGTTTTCGATTGCTAAATCAGGCCAAGAACTTCGATGACTATTATAAAGCTTTAAAAAGATTCGAAAGTCCGGCACAGAATTTTGCCTTTGCATCGCAAACGGGAGATGTTGCACTGAAGGTACAGGGTGCTCTTCCGATAAAACCAAAAGTGGAAGGACAATTTATTTTGGATGGTACAATTGGTAAAAATGACTGGAGAGGCTATATTCCTTATGATGAAACACCTTTTATTAAAAATCCCGAAAGAGGATTTGTATCCAGTGCCAACCAAAATTCAACTGACACGACATACCCCTACAGGTATCATGGATATTTTGATGACTATAGGGGTCGAACCTTGAATGAAGCATTAACAAGGATGCAGGACATCTCCGTGGAAGACATGCAAAAGCTACAGAACAGTACCTATAGTAAACTGGCGGATGATGCAACGGGTCCTCTCATTGCCCTTCTACCAGACAACCTAGGTTCCACCCCTTTAATCAAACAATTAAAGGCGTGGAATTATTACTACACCTCGGATGGAACCGCTCCTATCATTTTTGAAATCTGGTTTAACGAATTCTACAAATTGATGTGGGATGAATTTTCAGCTTTGGAGGAGGAGAAAAAAATTGAAGTATTATTTCCCGAAATCTGGAGGACAATCGCACTGATTGCCGAAGATCCAACCAATAAATATTTTGATATACGCAACACTCCCGAGGTGGAGACTGCTGCAGATTTAGCAAGGCAAAGTTTTGAATATACAGAACATCAATGCGATAGTCTTTTTTCAGCAGAACCAGATCTTGTCTGGAAAAACTACCGGCCCCTCAAGATCAATCACCTAAGTCGGGTGCCTGCTTTTTCAGTAACCAATATCGATGTGGGAGGTGTGGCTTCGGCACTCAATTCTGTAAAATCGACGCATGGTCCCTCCTGGAGAATGATTGTTCAATTGGGAAATCCAATAAAAGCCTGGGGTGTCTATCCTGGTGGTCAGTCAGGCAATCCCGGTAGTCCTTATTATAAAAACATGATCGATGATTGGGCAGCCGGACATTACTATCCGCTATTACATCCCACAAATCCCGGAGAAATGAATGATCATACACTGACAAAACTATCTTTAAAACCATGAAACACCTGATTGCCATTGTATTGTGGATATTGGCTACGCTCATCTTGTCAATATGGGGACATTGGATACTCGGTTTATTTTCTTCCTTATTGATCCGGCCTTTCTACCGGGTCTCACCAGGCAGAGCCATTCTAACCGGGCTTGGGGTTGGCATGATTTGCTGGGCAATTCCCGCAATTTTAATCAACCAGGCTAACGATGGAGTCTTGGCCGGAATGATTGGGAACCTGCTAACTATAGGCTCTGCAAATGCGGTCATTGTCATAACCTCGTTACTTGGGGGCATTGGACTCTCACTAAGCGCCTGGCTATCAGCAATGATCTTTCGGCAGGATATTTTGCTACATTAGTCTATAAATAAGGCGGGTTTCTGAACAAATATCAGGTAATCCGTCGTTTAAGTTTGTACAAGACTAAATTAGGACATGGCTATATGATAAGCGAAGAGGAAAAATATCTTCGAGCAAGAAGGAAAGTGGAAAAAATGAAGAGGTTCTATAAGCATCTTTCATCCTGGATGTTTACCAGCATCTTTTTAATGATCTTATTCTTTATCCTGCGGATGCCGCCATGGATTACACTGGTTGTTGTAGCGGGATGGGGAGTTGGAATCGCAGCAGAAGCGGTTGAAGTATTTGGGTTTCCCGGCATAGACCGGGATTGGGAGGATCGTAAAATTCGCGAAGAAATGGAGAAGATGGGCAGTGTAACTGTGCAGCAAGATGATGCTAATGAAGTCCCTGAAGAAGACGAACCCGAAGATAGCTTGGACCTCCCTGACTATCGAGAAGTAAAAAGATCCTGGAAGGACTCTGATTTTGTATAATTTCCCTTGCAGTCCCGTTAAGATTCTTGTGGTGTGGAAAAGAGACCCTGGGTAGATAGACCTCTCTTCTGACTCCGGTATTACATGTTTTGGATATGGCTTACCATTTCCACTCCAGCCCCCAAAGTATATCCAGGTATGATGGAAGCACCTGGTTCAATCAGGTTAAAAATTTCCCTAATGTGATTTTTCCGACGATCGCTATACCACTTATACAATATATTGTTTTTCAACATTTTACAACTTATTTACATTAAAAACAAAATCAAATTATTGGCATGCATGATAATTATTTTCATATTTGAATATGATGTTTGCTTAAATTAACTATATTTAATTCCGAACATTTAAGGAGAGGGGAAGTACCTATTCTATTCATTACAGGCGAAAGAGGCCATCCCGACAAAAAGATTAATGTACTTTCCCCTCTTTTTCCCTTATTAACCATATTGCACGAATTGTCATTGTTCCGAGCTAGCTCTGATAAGGGATTCAAGTTGAGCTGCCATGAAAAATAACTCGCCATCCACTTCACGACGGTCTCTACGGTTACATATCTATGAAATAATCTTTGAATCAGACACTCCGGCGGGCAAGTATTTTGATGTTGGCCTCTTCATCTTTATATTGGTCAGTATTATTGTGGTTCTCTTCGAAAGCGTCGAATCTTATCGCACAAGCTATCAGGAGACATTCCGTACCATAGAGTGGATTCTAACCTGCATTTTTCTCATTGAATATATACTCAGATTATATTGTGTTCGTAAACCATTGCATTATGCACTAAGTTTTTATGGCATTATTGATCTTCTGGCCATCATGCCCTCGTTCCTCGCTTTTTTTATCACAGCCGGCCAATCCCTTATCGTTATCCGGGCTTTACGACTTCTCCGTATTTTTAGAATTTTCAAACTGGGGTCCTTTATGGCGCAGGGAAACGTCATCATGGAATCGATCAATCAGAGTAAGGGAAAAATTGCCGTTTTTCTCTACTTCATTGTCATACTGGTATTGATTATTGGTTCGATGATGTATGTCATTGAAGGGGGAAAAAACCAGGATTTCGATAGTATACCGACGAGTATTTACTGGGCAATTGTAACCCTTACCACGGTGGGATATGGTGACATTACCCCAGTCACCAATATTGGTAAATTTATGTCAGCGGTCGTAATGATCCTGGGTTACGCTGTGATTGCAGTACCGACCGGAATTGTATCTGCCAGTATGATCAATCAAGGTAGAAAAATCAATGGTCAGGCATGTCCTCATTGTAGTAAGGAAGGACATGATAATGATGCGAGTTATTGCAAATTCTGTGGTGGAGAATTGTAATCATTTCTAGGAGGGTGTGGAAATACCCATCTTGCGCTGACACTAAAACAATACTATTTCACACGAAGGCAGATTAGCCGTTCTCGTCGCTTTTGACT
>JAGQWV010000662.1 GCA_020437045.1 Saprospiraceae bacterium
CGGTGGCATGACAGGCATATCCAAATACAATTCCCTTGATTTCTCCGGACGTGTCTTCTATTTTTAAGACGGGTACGGCGTAGTCATTGGGGCCATTCAGGTCCGCATAGAGACTCAATGTTTTTTCGTCATTATTTCTCCGGTTTACCTGAAATCGTGAAGTGCCATTACCGGAAAAAACACGTGCCGGTTCCAATTTATTAATAGCCGAAGAAGCTACCTCGACAATGTCATCAATTAATTTGGCGGTATATTTTTTTACTTTTTCAATTTCTGTTTCCGGCATGGAAAAGGAGGAAGGTCGGAATGAGTCGAACATATAGGGCCCCGAATGGGTGTGGGAACTGTTCATCATGATTTGTGCCTTTGCAATTCCATATTTTTCCTGCAGTTTATTTCTGATTTGATCCGATACTTCTTTGGGGATTCCAACGAGGTCTGAGGATATGATTACTCCCAAATTTTTTTGCTGGTCTTCGAGAGCTACTGCTTTTACCCAGAGACTATGCATTTTTTCGTGAGCCGGCTTATTTCTGGCAGCGTATCCTGCCATCCAAAGTGAACCCACCGGGGTGATGTCTACAGCAGCTTGTCCTGATCGCCAAAGATATTTCTCCTGTAAACCAGGCTGACTCCAGGCCTGCCAGCTTATGGCATAGAAGGTAATTAACAATGATATTCTTCCCCAAATTGTCAGGCGCATGTTGGTTTCTTTTTTGGTTAACAAATATTGTATAAAGCTGGTGGCCCAGCATATTGGTTGACGATCTGGCTCATCGGCTTGAAAGAGACCATTGGTCAATTTTTTATTTTTTAAATGGGTTGGGAATACGTATTAAATCCTCTATTTCTTTTCCTTCATGTTGCATTCTGGCTAAGGTATAAACCGCTCCTTCCTGATCCAGGGCTATTGAATTGACATAAATCGGAATACCTCCATCCGTATAAAAAATGGGTCCATGATCGATATACTTTTCCGAAGGAATGTGGTAGGTGATCAAATGCAGATTTTCCAGGCCTTTTGCGCCACCTTTGGCGATTTTATCTTCACCTTTGAGCCGCTGACCATCTTCGTAAATCGGACCACCTGTCAAATAGTAAATGGTTTCCTGGTCCGGCCCCAAAACAAAACCGAGATAGCCATAGCTGAACTGATCAAAAATTCCGCTCCGACGGGAAGGTATCGAGGTTAAACGCTCTACAATTTCGATTTTCTGATCATCAGGTGAATATTTAAATAAGTAACCGGAGTTACCATGTACTCCGTAAATGGCATTTTCCGGAGAATACCAAAATGCTTTCCGCCAATTGTATCCCATATTTCCTGGCTGTTTGTAATCGTACTGACCGAAATAGTCCAATTGCATTGTAGGTGCTTCCAAGTGGGAAAATGTTTCCTGTTCTGGATGATAATACAAAATGTCTCCATTCGAGCGGGTGAAATAAACATTACCATTTCTGGGGTCTACCACCATGGAGCGACATAATACTCTAAAGTCATCTCCTGGAATTCCCGCTTCGCCTTTCGCTGATATGGTCCCTAGATCCTTTAATGTTCCGGTATTCAGTTCGTAATGAATGAGGTGGCCGGTAGGCCAGGTGATACCATAAATTTGTGATCTATCTATATCCATAACCATGGTCAGTAAACCTTCTCCATAAGGTAGCATCGCAAGATCCTTAAACTGCCCCGTGATCATGTTGTATTCGAGAAGATGTCCTCCGGGATAAAGTCCAAAATTATTGGGAGGATTTGCCGGAAGCCGTTCCATACCGTCAATCATTTCATAATAGCCTACATGGGTGCCAAAATAAAGTGACTTATCTTTTTCATAAAACAGCACATGGCTTTTACCCTGTCCAATAGTGTGATTACCTTTTTCGCCACAGATTTCAGTGAGATCGCCAATGATCGTAATCTCCTCATTCTCCGGATTAAATTTGCATAAATATCCACCGATTTCGATATCCTCCGATGACAGTACATAATATAGACAACCGTCGCTTGCTGACGACAATGCATTGTAAGTGTCATGAGCAAGAGGGAAACCGGAATAATATTTCTTTGCTATTATTTTTTTCATATAAATCTACTAACTAATTCTAGTCCATCACGGGCTAGCTGGGACGCTACCAATGTTTAAAATGGCCATAATTTGTGGAAAATTTAAAAAACTGTCCGCACCATTTATTCACCCGGCATTAATTTATTTCCGGGCTTTTTCAATCCCACCGTTTCCGCCAAATTGATCATACTCAGTATGATTTTATCTTCAATACCCATCGCCCAGGTAGATGGCAGACCATATACCATTTGTGCGGAGGCACCTTCATAACCTCCTTCTTCCAGAATTCTGGCGGTGGGAATATAACTCATGACGTCATTCGAATAACCCATGATCATGCTATCGTATCCATATAGTTTTTTGAGGGCAATGGCATATCCCACTACTAGTTCACCACCAAGGGTAAATATATTTTGTTCGTCTAGTTTCCACACCTGGATAGGGTAGGGGTATTTTTCTTGAAAAGCTTCACCTTTTTTAGCCTTGGCAAGCATCCGTTCACCCCAGCGTAGTTGATAGCTTTTTGCAGATTCACAGAAATTGACCAATTGACTTTCCGTTGGAGCTGCTGCCAGATCAAGATCAATCTCAGTATAGGCAGTTTTTATTACCGGCTTTAGTTCCACCATTTCTTCTTCGAGGATTCTATCTACCGCAGCCGCTAAGGTACGACCATATTGCCTGGCTAAAGGAATAGTTCGTCTGGGTAGGGGATTTTGATCCGCACCGGCCCCTTGAAAAAACATGGCCATAGCACCGTGATGCTCTTCCTCCAGTTCGAGCTGGGCAAATCCGGGATAATCCCCATTCCATTGATTAATTGAGAGTACCGTCGGGTGGCAGGCATACCCAAACACGATGGCCATCAACTTTCCTTTGAGTGTTTCGACTTTAATGACCGGTACCGCATAATCATTGGGGCCACTCAGGTCCGAAACCTGGCTAATGGTGGCTTCCGTATTATTTCGACGGTTGACTTGGAAACGAGTCTGACCATTGGAAGAATAAATTTGTACTTCTTTCATTTTATCAAATGCTTTCACCACTGTATGGACGATGGTGTTTATCAATTGATCGGAATAGCGCATGATTTTGTTCAACTGCTCTTGGTCTAGCGGATACACATCAAATAAAGCATGATTTAATACTGGTCCGCAATGAGTATGCGAGCTGTTTAAAATAATATCCGATTTTTCCAGATCCAACTTGCTTTTTAATTGTGCCCTTATCTCGTCAGAAATCCCTTTTGGAAAACCTAATAAATCGGATGTGACCAGAACCGCTCTTTTACCATTTCCATCTTCGAGTGCCAATGCCTTTACCCAAATATCTTGCAAGGTACCTTCTGATGGCGCTTCCCGGCCACCATAACCGGCTAGCCACATCGAATATTCAGGAGTTATATTCGCCCGGTTTACGCCTGCTTTCCAATAGGTACTTTGAGAAAAAACAGATACAATAGCCGTTAGACAGATCAGGGGGATTATCAGGAAATTTTTCATGAGGTAAAGAAGTTTTTTATAATTAGCGGATGGGTATCGAGTATGCTTTTAAGATTTGTCAATAGCCCAACCTATAGCATTTTGTAGCATTTTAATAAAATTCGGATTCTCAAAGTCGGAGGGATGGCCTAATGAGGTATAAAATACTTTTCCGCCAAATGATGTATTTCTCGTCCAGGCGATCGGTTCAGTTTTTCCATCTGAGGTACCCTGGATTAATATTTTAATACCCGGATCGAGTAAAGGTGCTACCAGATATAAATTTGCATCACTTCTCCAGGTATCTGGTAGCCCCTTCAGTATGCCGTTGGATGTATCGGATGTGTTTATTTTGACATCAATCCCCGGGCCCACTGGACCATATCCCCGGTTTTCACACCCTAACACATCGGCAACAAATTCCTTCCAGTCCTCATATCCGAGTGAGGCTTCTTCTCGAAGAGTAAAGGCATGATTAGCAGTGCGTATGCCAATAATAGGTTTTCCTTTTTTAATGTAATTCTTAAGGAGATCCATTTGTTTTGGGCGGAGGGCTACTCTCCTCGTGAAAACAATAACGGCATCAGCTTTTTTTAGTTTTTGAAGGTCTGGGTACTGAAAGGCGGTTCTGTCTCCGGTCCCTAATAAAACACTCGTGCTATAATTACATTCCTGTTCCAGCTGTTTGGCAAATAATGGGATGGTTTTATGTGCCTCGTAGTTGTCGATATCTTCACTGATTAAAAAAACGATCAATGGTTTTTTTTCAGATGGAGAGGTCCAGGCGGTTATAGTTGCCAATAAGATAAAGATTATTAGTGGAAAGTATTTTTTCATCAAAATTCTAATTGTTCTTTTTTGTGTCCTTATTTTTTATATGCATAGCCTTGACATAGCTTATATAGTAAATATCCAGTCTATCTTTCCATGTAAAGTAGAGGCGATTAAAAGTCTTGATTTTTTATGGAGAGTTAGTCCATCCTGGTCGATTTTAAGATTTTCACTTCCATCGGACCAGGTGATATAATCAATACCTTTCCCAGTGGTGATTTTTAAGCCATTTTTATGGTTTATTAATTCCACCTTTTTAATGAAGGGATTTATGGAATATCCTGCAAAAATACTGGCGAATAGGATAGGTTTATGACTACGAGTTCTTCTTATGATATAGGGCATTTGCCGGCCACGATCATGATTTTGCCAATCCCTTTGTCCCCATCCAATACCCAGGTATGATGTTTCCTCCGGGCCGCAAATATTCCATGCGCTACATTTTAAGTCCTTATGCTGCCAGCTTATCTGCCATATTTTATCCGTTTTATTTTCCCGGATATTTTTCAAATCATATAAATCCGATGGTGATTCTGTAAAAGTTATGTGGTCGGTTTCGAAGTCCAGATTCTCGATGTGAAATATATAGTCCTGAATATCACCTCCTTTTACCGAGAATAAATCAACAACGTAATCGTTTCCTTCCGCATGGTCAACGATGAGGGAAGTGCGGGAGTAGAGATCCGCCATTTCGTATGCGTTGGAGGTTGCTTCTACTAATTTTACATGTTGATTGGTCTTAAATGCTTTTACCTCACCGATACGGCCTTTACCCCGTTGATCCTCCTGATTGATCATAATGGTATTATGGGCCAATGTCCGAAAATTATTGTGCTCATCCGGATGATCCCATAAGTATCCAGGATCAGATAATACCTCAACGCCTTGTTTCCAGTAATAGAGATGAAGGCTGTCTTTCTCATGATGAATTCCCCAGTCACTGACATTCATCAGCAGAAGGCTATCTCTTCCCCGCTCTCCTGTGCGTAAATGAGGGATTTTTAATACTGGTGTATTCCAATCCCCCAACGTCAATGGGGGAGAAGGAGATTTGTATAGACCGGGTTCTCTATAGTACACCGAGAAGGATGAAGGGGATTGCGGTTTTGCCAAATCATAAGGCAATTCCAACGAGATCATTTCGAGCTCAGCACCTTTTTGGTAATAGGTGTCCGGTACTGGACCGGCTGGCTTGGAAAGATCACTATGACAAAATTCTTTTAGTAATGAAAGAAATTGTGGGTTCCCCGGATAATTTGCAGCCATTAATTCTGCATAGGATGCATCTAATTTTAATCCCGGAAATGAATCTGCCGTGGATGGATAGGTTAGGTCTCCCTGTAATGTGTTAAAAAAGGCCTGCCATACATTTTCAAAGCCTGGATTCTGGTATAAATTAATGTGATCAAATCTGCTTCCGTTGCTATCCAGGTATTGGCCGGGATCAGAATAATTTCTGGAGGCTTGAGCTAAATCCCAAATACCTCCTAACGTCATTAATCCATAAAAAGGTGTTTCACTGGTGGAGCCGTCTTTTAAATACCATTCATTAATTGTTTTATCAAAACCTTCAAAACCAAATCTGACCAATTCGGGATGGCCAACGCACATTCCCACCAGTGCTACAGCTGTCCGGTTGCTGACCGATTTATTATTAATTTTTTTATCACAGACGAGTAAAATGGTACTTTCCAGAAGAAGGTCTCTCTCAATTTTTATTTTTTCATTGGCGCTATAAACCGGCTTGTCCTCTGTATTTTTTGCCTGGCAAGTGAAATCATATGCTTCCACTACTTTGCGAATAAAATCTGATTCCAGTCCAACACCACTGGCACGACCAACGGTCCAGAAGGCGGTCCATAGCTTATGGTCTGGCAAATTGGGTGGAGGGGTAATTTCCGGTCGGGGTAAGTCGTCAATATGCAGGGCCGCTATTTTGGGATCCATATCGGCATATTCACCATAGCCCACATGCACGAGCCACTGAGGATAGCATTCAGCAAATTGCAGCAAGATCTTTCTCGTTTCTTCGGCATATTTCTGATTCCCGGAGAGCAGATAGGCTTCGGCCATGGTTCTACTGGCATCAGCACACCATTGTACTTTACGCGAGCGGATATTGGCGGTAAAGCTGGGAAGGCCTTGTTTGAATCCGAATACGGTAAATGGCTCACCACCGTAGTAGGTAATTTTCTGCGGAGTTCCCCAGCTAGAAACCATCGTGATACTCTCAGGATAATCCACATGGGGAAATGCCTCAAAACAAACGGTGCAGGTTATAATTTCCGGATTTTCGATGGTCCAGGACCATAGGCCATGTGGATGAACTGGAAGGCCTTTGTCACGACAAGAAGGACAAGGGGTCCATAATGGATCGCCGGGAGTGGTTTTTTCAATTAGTTGATCAAGACTAAATTTTTGCAGATCGAGAATGTGTCCATCAGCCTTGCGTAAAATATTCTGATAATAATTATCAGCCCATTCAAAATTAATGATGTTGCGTCGGGCATTTTCAAGATCCTTTTCTTTTATCGTGAGACAAGGATGCACGACTTCATCTCTATAGGTTTCCCATGCACTCCAATCATGCAGGGGTTCACTTCTTGATAAAGAAGGAATGTGAGAAATAGACCATGGCTGGCTCAATGATAAGCCAGCCATGGTTTTAAGAAAATCATTAATAAATTTTCTTCTGTGATATTTTATCCTGAGATAGGATTGCATCATTAATCGATCGTTTCCAGCGGAGGTTTGTTGTTTTGCGCTCCGGCATAACCAATATTTTGATTAATCGTACCCTGCGTATTTGAATTAATTAACCGGTCGTCGATTGGCCACAATACATGATGAGGTTCGATATGGGGTGACTGACCGATTACGATAAATTTGTCTCCAGCCGGTAAATCAAGACCAAGAAAGCTTTTGGTTTTTGGTCCGGTATACTGTGGGTAAAATGAATTTAATCGAATCACCCGGTCGTAATACCAATTGCTTTCGGAAAAACCGGACAGGCTGTATCCATTGATACCCATAGAAGCCATGATATAAGATACCCGTGCCATCTCATTCTGACGGGGACTTTCCGCAAAAAGTTCTCGGGCTCTTTCGTCAAAAATATAATCTATGGTTACCTGGTCTGCAGTGACAGGCTCTGCATGAGCCCGGTTGCGAATCATATTGATGTCATCAGCAGCTGACTGCAG
>JAGQWV010000663.1 GCA_020437045.1 Saprospiraceae bacterium
ATACCCTCAAATGATTCGGGAAGGTTGGTTGATGCTTCATGCTTTTCAAACCCCGTATCCATTTCTGAATTCAACCGGTGATTTTCCCGTAATTTTCCGAAAGGCACGATTGAAGGTCGCCTTGGAGTTGAAACCGCAATCAAGTGCGAGCGCCAGTAAGGTGAAATGGCGATATTCCGTTTGATTTAGCCTTTTGAGAAATTCCTCTACGCGATAGCTATTAATAAAATCATTAAAGTTCTTGTTGAAATTCTGATTGATTGCGGAGGAAAGGGTGGTAGGATTGGTATGCAATAAGGCAGCCAGATCACGGAGCGTCAATTGGGCATTGAGGTATGGCTTATGTTCCATCATGTACGCGGTGATTTTGTCCTGCCACTCTGAAACATCATCCGATTTGTCCGGTTCGCGGTCAGGTTGGGGAACGGCATTCCCGGAATTGGCAAATGAGATATGTACGGGTTGTAACTGTGCATATCCCTGTATGCCAACATAAAAAGTAATGGCTACCAAACCTAGATTCCACCACCAGTCCTGATAAAAATCCCAGTCGAAAATAGCGTCGAGTGCAAACATGATGACCTTAAAGAGCATTCCGAAGATCATGAGAAATATAAAATTCCGGAACCATTTAAAACTGATCACCTCCTGATCGGAATATTGATGGGTAGCCCATTTCCGATAACGCCGGTATAAGTTCAAGCTCATGGTGAAATAAAACGCATAAGAAAGGTAATTGAAAAGGCCATGCAGCTCTTCAGTCCACCTGAAGGCATTGCTTCCCTGCCACCATTGGACGACATATTTGCCTTGCACAAAAAAATAGAGGTCTACGGAAAAAAAGAGGAACCATGGCAACAGATGGATGAGGTGCTGCCAGGAAAGATGAAAGCTGCGGTTGACCTGGGCACGGAGATAGAAGTAGATGACAGGGCCAAACAAAAGGGATACTCCGCGTGGAAACCCATTCAATTCTTCCCACAAGATGTTGATGCCTGAAAAACCAAAGGTATAATCCTGCATTTCCATGGCCAGCATAAACAGTACCCAACCCAGCAGGCCATCGGATAGACGTTCTTCCCGCCATCCGCGGTACCAAAACGACAAAGCCATAACTAAAGCCAGGAAATAGCCGACCTGCAGAGGCGTAGAATAAATGGACATCCTACGTTTTTTTTGATTTAAATAACCGGATAGTCAGGTAATCGATTCCAAGCTTACCCGAGCCCAATATTACGCAATAGATACCGATCCATAAAAATCCCATTGCCGGAAGCATTCCCCACAGGCCCTCTTCCCACTTTTGGAAAAAAATGGCCGTTATCATGGTACAGCAAAGAAAAAATCCGGCCATCCTAGTTTGCAGACCCAATACAATTAAGGCACCTCCAATGGCTTCACTGGCAGCGCCTATCCAGGCGAAAAACCCTGGTGCCAGGTTAAAAGGAAATCCAAATGCCGAGACATCCCGGACGAACCAATCTATTACCTCAAAGAGAGCCAGATGCCGGTCCGCCGGAGACCATGGCATGCCGAATTTGCTTGATCCAAAGTCCAGTGTCAATGCCAGTCCTCCGATCATGCGGGGTATAAAGTGTAATATATCGGCCCACCAACCCGGTAAATTATATGGACTGGTAAGACAGAAGAAGAAATTCCTGAATTTATTCATAGCTTATTGTTGAGCAGGATTAAAAATATCTATTACGGTTCCTGCATCCTCTGCCTTGACGATAAGTAATGGTCTTAGGTGTAGACCGGATTCCGGAAAAATTTTCGTGCCCACCGGAATGGTTTCTGATCTTGTGGCGAAGGGCATCATTGGAAATCCATAGCTGAATCCACGACCATTTTCCGTAGGACCTTTGATCAGGAAGTTTTGACGTCTCAAGGAATTGTTCCGGACCTTAAAGGTTACGTACGACAAAGAAGAACCTTGCGACGCGTCATGAAGTACATCTGATTCGGAACTGGTTAAGTCGGGTTCCACTCCAAATTCGTCAGGCGAAGTCTGCAGTGCTTTACCCCGCTTGGTGATTAGCGATGGATAGCCGGAAAATTTCAGTGTGGCCTGGTCCTGTAAGCGCACATGCAGGGCCTGGACAGCATAGACCCGAGCAGAATTAGAACCTCTGATGTCGGCATCCACCCATTGTGCTTCCAGTCCTGATGCATCGATCGTTCCGGATATGAATTGGTTGGAATGGTTGCTGGAGGAGACAAACAGTCGATTGGTCTGGCCTTGAAGTATGACTTTGCCGGCAAGGACCTTGCATGTAAATACTTCCGTGTCAATGGTGGTGACCTCAATGGTGCCTATATCCGTCTGTGTTCCCCGGGTTTCCAGATGAGTTAAGAAAGGAACCCAAAGGGTAATATCTATGGATCCGCTTTCAATCCAGTAGCCTGGTTTTACCCGGATCAATAGTTTCTGATCCGTCACTTCCGCAGAGATCGCTTTCATTAAGTTGGCATCGCAACGAATGGACATTTTGGGCATTCCGCCGTTGTGGATGGTCACATTTGCGCGCAGATCTATAATTAGTTCATGGAAATCAACAAGGGAAGTAAGGGCAGTCTTTTCCATTCCATTCCCGTGTAATAACCGATTCTGACCATGTGACATTGCAGTACCCAAAACCGCAAAAAATAGAAGCAGAAAGGAATTTTTCATTGTTTGAATTTTTGAACAAAAATGGTTAGGTGTCTGAAGTGGAGCGCTTCAATTTATGATTTGAGACGACTCATGGCTGAATTGAGTCCCGAAGCCTGTTCTCAAAAAGGAATTTTGTACTTTGACTTCAGAAAAAATGGAAGTGCAAATGAGGTATTTGATTGTAATCGGAATTTGGACCACATGTCATGCCGGGATGCTCGCTCAATCCAATCAGGATAAGACCAAAATCATTCAGGCGGTCGAAGTTCATCAAGCTGATCTTATCCACCTCAGCGATCAAA